>CBEVTC010000030.1:0-9179 GCA_965552715.1 uncultured archaeon
CCATGCCCATGAGGTTGACCTCTTTGACTGTCTTCTCGACAAGCGAACGAGTTTCTTTGATGTTCGACCTCGCTTCCTGGAACTGTGAAATCACCTTCCCCAGAACAGCCGAAGCATTCGCCTTTCCCCCGTAGAAGACCGCGTTCTGCAAGGCGTATTTGAGAACCAGTTCCCGGAGCTTCATAATCAGATATTTAAAAAGGGGAAATAAAAATTAATTGTGATTTCATGAGGTTTGATGAGAAGTGCATGAACTGTATTTTCTTCGAAGGGAATGTCCCTACTGACATAGAGTGCGCGAATAACGACGGTTCCATCTGGGATCCCGGGCAACAGGCCTGCGACAACTTCACGAAGAAAAAATAGCTGGATTATGATATAG
This sequence comes from uncultured archaeon, assembly GCA_965552715.1. Classification (GTDB taxonomy): domain Archaea; phylum Aenigmatarchaeota; class Aenigmatarchaeia; order QMZP01; family QMZT01; genus JAZGEG01. The sequence goes on from CBEVTC010000030.1 coordinate 383, forward strand.
CGAATTTCTTCTTTATGCTCAGGTAGTAGTTTACGAACGAGGAATGCACGAACAGCGACAGGTAAACGGTGAAGAACGTTCTGAAAATAAAGAAGGAGAGGTTTTCAAGGGACAGCAACATAGACTGGCCTGCCAGTAAAGTATAAACGGTCTCCGGTATGGAACCCACCAGCCATATTATGATGAAGATTACGAAGTAAATTATAAGGAAAAGGAAGGTGTTCAGCTTGTTCTTCATCACGAGATCCCACGATTTCTTTATCGACTCCACGGGTCCTGTTTTCTCAAGAACGCAGAATACAGGAGCGAGGATTACCATGAAAGACACGAACACCCCTATTACTGCTCCTATCATAAACCAGATCACCCCCGCGATCAACATGAGTGTTTGTTGCATGATTAAGGAGAAAACGATGAGGAGAAGCGCCCCGCCAAAACAGGCAACGAGGATGAGCATTATCACGATTATCGTCAACAAAAGGGGGAAGAACCTCCCCTTCGCGATATCGAAACTCTCGAGTATCGGTTTCCTTTTCCCGTTATAAAACCACATGGAATTGTGGAAGTACATGGACATGAGCAAGGTCCCTATCAGCCAGCTTATGATCATCACGGGCACGAGGTAGGTCACGGAAACTATGAATTCCCCCAGAACATCCGCCACAGTCGCTTCCATCCCGGTGATGTCGCCCATGAAATAACCGGTCACGAACCAGCTGAGAACGCCGGTAATCAGGGTAAAAATAAACAAAAGAAGGTAAACGTCCCCTTTCAAAGGGTACCTCAGAGCGAAGCCGAAAATCTTTCCGAAATCAACAGCCATGGTTTATATTTATAACGGGCGTTTTAAATATTCTTTAAGATGAGCATGAACATAACGTTTCTCGGGACCGCCGGAGGGCGAATTGTCATCATGACGCAGATCCGGTCGTCAGGGGGTTTCGTTCTCGAAATGGACGGCGAACGGATACATGTGGACCCCGGACCCGGAGCGCTCGTGCGGGCGAAGCAGTACGACGTTAAGCTCCGGAAACTCACGGGTCTGATAGTTTCTCACGCCCATCCCGACCACTACACGGACGCGGAGATGATAATCGAATCTATGACGCAGGGGACGAGGAAGAAAAGAGGGGTTCTGATAGGGAATGAATTCGTGATAAATGGAGGGAAAGAATACAGGCCAGCGATTTCGCCGTTCCACCTGAGGCTCCTCGAAAGATACGAGATCCTCAAGCCCGGAGGGAAAACGAAAATCGGGAAAATCGAAATCATCGCGACGCCAACGAAACACGGAGAGGAGAAGGCACTCGGTTTCGTTTTCAGGGGATCTAAAACCCTTGGTTACGCTGGGGACGGCGAGTATTTCGAAGGACATGAGAAATATTTCGAAGGGTGCGATTACCTGCTTCTGAACGTCTTAAGACCGAGGAACGTTGAGTGGCCTGAACACATGAATTCCAACCAGGCGGCAAAACTAATCGGTCTTGTGAAACCAAAACTCGCTGTCATACAGCACTTCGGGATGATCATGCTAAAGGCGAATCCCCAGAGGGAGGCGAAATGGATAGAAAAGGGAACGGGCGTGAAAACGATCGCAGCGAGGGACGGCATGAAAATAGATTTTGAAAAAGAAAGCTCGGAACCGGGCCTGAATAAATGGATCAAATAGCTTTAAGGAATCTCTCGATCTGCTTCTCCCAGTCCTTCCCCGTGTCAACCACGAAGTGCTTCTCGCGGATGGGCTCGTATTCCTTCTTCACCTTCCTGTATATTTCGAAGTCAGCATCGCTGGGTGTTTTCTCTTTCTTTCGCTTCCCCATCCTCCCCTTCAGGATTTTCTCTTCGCACCTCACTTCAACCACATGGAAATCGCTTTTCGCTTTTCTCGCTATTTTTCTAACACGCTCCCTCAGTTCCTTTTTGTAAAACGTCCCGTCGAGGACGACATTCTTCGCGCTCCTTAAGAATTTCTCCGCCATCTCAAAAAGCAGTTTATATACCAGCTCTTTCTCCTTATCCGTGTACCTGGGTTTCTCGAACAGTTCCTTCCTGACGACGTCCGTGTTGAACACGAAGGAGCCGGTTTCATCCGCTATTTTTTTCGCGACCGTTGTCTTCCCCGTTCCGGGCAGGCCGCAGACCAAAATCAGCCTCATTTAACCATATCCTTGTCAACAACCTCGCCCGGAGTCGTGGAAAGCCCAGGCCAGATCTTCCTCCCAGGATATATCGAGGTGTTTATGCCCGTGTGGACGTTATCACCTATGAACGCCCCGAGTTTTGTCAGACTGGTTTCTACCCTTTCCCCCCTGACGACCGTTGCGTGCATCTTCCCGTCATGCCTGTAATCAGCCGTGACCGTTCCGGCCGCTATGTTCACGTTCTCCCCAATCACAGAATGACCTATGTAGCATACGTGTTTCGCCGTCGTGTTGTCCATGATTATCGAGTTCACGACCTCCCCGCGAAAGCGGACGTTATTACCTATCGAGGTGTCAGGCCGTATGTAAGCGTTCGGACCTATCACGCAATCGCTTCCAATGGCAACCGGTCCCTCAATGTGCGTCCCTGACCTGATAACGCTCCCCTTCCCTATCTTAACTTCGCCTTTTATGACAACCTCCCTTTCGATATCGCCCTTTATTTCCTTCTTTATCCCGGAAAGGACCTTCTTGTTCGCCTTAAGCAAATCCCATGGATATGTGATCGGGATCCATTCTTTCGTGTAGAAACAGCGTATCCTCAGATTCCTGGCCAGGATGTTCAAGGCATCCGTAAGTTCGTATTCCCTTCTTGGCGAGATTCCCATGGATTTCAGGGTTTCGAAAACCCTCTCGTTTATTACGTACAGCCCGGTGTTGGCCAGGTCTGATTTCGGTTTTTCGGGCTTCTCGGTTATCCTGGTCAAAAACCCCTTATCCGTTTCGACTATCCCGTGACCTTCCGGGTTCACAACCTTCTGGCCGAGCATCGATATCCCGTAAGAAACGCATTCTTTAACAGCGTCTCTCGGATACAAGTTATCCCCCATCATCACGAGGAATTTCTCATCCTTTCCAACGAACTTCTCCGCCTGGAGGAGCGCGTTACCCGTCCCCAGCGCTTCTTTCTGCCTCGCGTATTTTATTCCGATGTTCCCGCGTTTCTCCCCGATTCTTTCTTTTATCTTCCCATCGCTTACTACCAATATCGCCTCTTCCGCGATCCCTTCCAATCGGTCCAGCAGGTGCTCGATAATGGTCTTGTCCCCGATTCGCAGAAGGGATTTAGGCCTGTTCACGGTCAGGGGATATGTCCTCGTTGACTTTCCGGCGCAGAGGATAACGGCTTTCATAAGACTTTTTGTGGTTTACGGTTTTTTAAATGTTAAATCGCGGAATTCACACCCCCGCAAATTCAATTATTTAAGAGGGCTGAATCAAATATAAACCAATGGTCGATGAGAGGCTGGTTATTTATATAAAGGATTGCATGAGAAAGGGTTACTCCCTGGATTATATAAGACAGATGTTAGTTAATGAGGGCTGGAAAGCCAATCAGGTAGATGAAGCAATTAATTTCGTTCAGGCTCCCTCTCCTCCCCCGCCAGGGTCACCACCGGCTCAAGCAAAACAAAAAGCCCCGTCAAAAAAACCAGCGCGTCCGAAGAGACCGAGGGGAGTGACTATACTAGCTGTTCTAGGAATAATTCTATCTGTCATTTCGCTCGCATCTGGAGTATTGGTATTAACTGCTGGCGGAGTGTTGTCATTCTTGGGAGGAACAGATACCGCTTTGACACTTCTTGGGTTCCTTGGTTCATTTACAATGATAATTGGTATAATTAATTTGGCTGTAGGCCTTTTTGGATTCATAGCGTACTTTTTGCTTTTCAAGATGAAGAGAAGCGGGTTGATAATGGTTATTTTAATTGCGATTACTTCATTAGGACCATCAGTGATGAATTTTGATATCATTTCAATTCTTCTGACCGGTCTGATATTGGTTTATCTTATCGCTAACAGAAATCTTTTCGTTTAGTTTTTGGATATTAGACGAAGTTAACCAGCCAGACAATTCCATATCCAATCAGACACCCTGCCGTGAGGAAGGGCATGGCTGGGTAGAACGTGTCCTTTTTCGCGAGAAACAGCAAAAGGAAAAGGAAGACCGTGACGATCACAGGGACTATGAGCGCGTTCAGGAAAGCGAAGTTTTTCGCTAGGACTCCTCCCTTTATCAGGGAATCCATCACCACACCCGCGAAGATCATTGGGAACGCGATGTCCCCCCCTCCCAGGATCGCACTCTTGAACTCTCCCCTGACTTCCTTCACTCTCTCCCCTTTCTCCTTTACCTCTTCCTTCGCTTTCATCTTGTACGAGAGCATGACGCCGGCGAAGGCGCGGCTCTTTGTCTGGAACTCGGCGAGGTTTACCATGTGCCTCGATTTCCACACGGCGAACATGTCGTACGCGGATATCGCGAGTAAGAGGAGGATAGCCCACACTATGTCGAGCAGCGGGACGAAGATTATAGCGATACCCGCATAGATGAACAGTTCCGTGAAATTATGAACCCATATGTTGGGCTTGTATACCTTGAACAGCGCGAGAAATATGCAGATTATAAAAGCCAGCATGGGGTCTATGAAAACGCCTATCGTTATCGAGCACGTCATCCACACGGAGAAGAAGAAAAGCGCCTTCCAGATGCTGACTTTTCTGAACTTCACCAGGAGGAGGATCAAACCCGTTCCTATCAGTATCGCAACCAGGATGTAGGCGAAGGTCTGAGGGCCGTAAATGTCCGGGCGTTCCCCTATCGCCGTGTCCTCATGTTCAACGATTATCGCCCCTTCAGGCGTTTGAGTAACCTTCGTGTTGACGTTCAGGGCGTAAAGGCCGATAATCTGCGAGAGGAAGAATATGAGAACCATCAGAACCGTTATATAAAACGTGTGCTTCATGAGATTATTATGTTCTGGAATGTTTATTAATCAGCTCGGACAAAACTAAATTATGGTGTTCACAGTTGGCCCCGTGGAGACGGAAATGGTAATAAAACTTATTGTTTCAGCAGTCCTTGGCGGCCTGGTGGGTTTTGAGAGGGAGATACACAGGAAGCCAGCCGGTTTAAGGACGCATTCCCTTGTCTGCATAGGATCTACGCTCTTCACGATAATGTCCGTAAATATAATAGGTGCTGACCCCTCAAGGATCGCAGCGGGCATCGTCGTGGGCATTGGATTTTTGGGAGCAGGAATGATATTCAGATCAGAAGACAGGGTCCGTGGCCTGACAACAGCCGCCGAATTATGGGTCCTGGCGGCGATAGGCCTTTCGGTCGGTTTAGGTTTTTATTTTGCCGCGTTGATCACGACACTAATAGTGATTTTCATAATGATCCCGCTGAAATACATGGAAAGGGAAGCGAAGGAAGCCCTGGGATAGCTAATTTTAATAAATTAGTGAGTTATATTAATGCTCAATGGAATAGGAGAGGGTTTTTCGTATGCTCAAGAAAACGTACGATTTCAGAAAGAGCGAGAATAAATGGCAGAAGTTCTGGGAAAGGGAACGGATATTCAAATTTGATCCGAAATCCAAAAAACCCGTTTTCTCGATAGACGTCCCTCCCCCCTACGCTTCCGCAGGTCACCTGCACATAGGCCACGCTTTGCATTACACGCAGTTCGAGATAATAGCGAGGTTCCGCCGGATGTCCGGGTTCAACGTTTATTTCGCTCCCTGTTTCGACAACAACGGCCTGCCCACGGAGAAGTACGTGGAGGAGAAGTTCGGGATAGACAAGACAACCACAACCAAGCACGAGTTTCGCAAGCTCTGCCTGAAGGAATCGAAAAGGGTCGAGAAGGTCTACTCGGACAACGTTTTCAAGGGTTTGGGACATTCATACGACTGGAGCCTGCTCTACACGACGATAGACCCTGAATCACAGAAGGTTTCCCAGATGTCCTTCCTGGACCTGTGGAAGAAGGGTTTTGTCTATCGAAGCGAGGAGCCCACGCTCTGGTGCACGAAACACCAGACCGCTCTCGCGCAGGCCGAGATAGAGGATCTGAAGAGGACAACTGTCCTCGATCACATAATTTTCGATCTTAAGGGAGGAAAAAAGATAGAAATCGCCACAACCCGTCCCGAGCTCCTCCCCGCCTGCGTCGCTATTTTTGTCCACCCGGAAGACGAGAGATACAGGAATCTCGTGGGGAAGAAAGCGAAGGTCCCGATTTTCGGGCACGAAGTTGAAATAATGGAGGACAAAAAAGTCGATTCGGATTTCGGGACAGGCATCGTCATGGTCTGCACGTTCGGGGACACGATGGACATAGAATGGTGGAAGACCCATAAGCTCCCCCTGAAGATCTGCATCACGAAGGACGGGAAACTGAATGAACTCGCAGGCAAATACGCAGGCAAGGACCTAACAGAGGCCAGGAAAGAGATAATCAGCGATCTCGAAAGGGAGGGGAGGATAACAAGGAAAGAAAACCTTGAGCAGACAGTCGGGGCGTGCTGGCGCTGCCAGACGCCTATCGAGTTCCTCCCGACTAAGCAGTGGTTCATAAAAACGCTCGATTTCAAGAAAGAACTGATAGGGCAGGGGAAGAAAATAAACTGGTTCCCGAAGTTCTACCAGAAACGTTACGAGGACTGGACGAGAAACCTAGCCTGGGACTGGTGCATTTCGAGACAGAGGTTCTATGGAGTTCCCATACCCGTCTGGTACTGCAGGAAATGCGGCAAGCCCAAGCTTGCGGAGGAAAAGGATATCCCCGTCGACCCGGAAGTTGACAGGCCGAGAGGGAAATGCGAATGCGGACATTCGAAATTCATCCCGGAGGAAGACGTGTTCGACACCTGGATGACGTCCAGTATGAGCCCGCAGATCGCGATGAGATGGCTCGAAAAGCCGAAGGGTTTCGGAAGAATGTTCCCGATGACCATGAGGCCCCAGTCCCACGACATCATAAGGACATGGGCTTTCTATACGATTCTCAAGTCCTATCTCCATTTCAGGAAGATCCCCTGGAAGGACATAGCGATAGGGACGTACGTCCTCGATTCGAAGGGTAAGGGGATGCACAAGTCGAAAGGGAATATCGTGTGGACGGAAGATCTGCTTGAGAAATACTCCGTGGATGTCGTCAGGTATTGGGTGGGGACGGCGACGTTCGGGGAAGACATACCCTACCAGGAGAAAGATATGGTGACGGGCCAGAGGTTCCTGACGAAGCTATGGAACGCTTCACGGTTCACTCTATCGAATCTGAAGGGATACAGGCCGAAGAAGCCGAGGAAGTTCACGGAAATAGACAAGTGGATACTTTCGAAACTGAACGATCTGGTGAAGAAAATCACAAAGGATTTCGAGGAATACATGACAGGAAGCGCGAAAACAAAGGTGGAACAGTTCTTCTGGCACACGTTCTGCGACCATTATCTGGAGATCGTCAAAGACCGCCTGTATAACCAGAGTTCTTACGAGAAATGGGAGGTGGATTCCGCGAAGTTCACGCTTTACCGCGTCCTTCTATCCATTTTGAAACTCCTCGCTCCTGTAACTCCCCACATCACCGAAGAAATCTATCAGCTTTATTTCAGAAAAAACGAGCATTCGAAGAGCATCCACGTTTCCGATTGGCCGAGGTTCGATTCCTCGCTCGCTGACAAGAAGGCCGAAAAAATCGGGGACATCGCGGTCGACGTGATAGCGAGCATAAGGAAGTTCAAGTCCGAGAATTCGATCTCCCTGGCCGAACCCCTGCGATATGTAACGATAGATTCTAACAGGGTGAAACCAGTCCTGAAGGACATACAGAAAACCATGAGGATAGAGAACATCAGGATAGGAAGGGCAAAGGGGAAAGTAAGCGAAATATTCAAGATAGAACTGGAAATAAGGAAATAATTTTAAACATACCCGTTAATATTCAAGCATGAAACTGGCTTTAGTCGTTTCATTGTGTATTATGCTTATTCTAACAGCCAGTGTTGTTCACGCCCAGGAGGAGCTCTACTGCGAGGAGGGCGAAAGGAGGCTATGCGGAATTGATACGGGAGTGTGCGAATCAGGGAGAGCGGTGTGCAAGAACGGGGAATGGGTGGAATGCAAGGGACTGAAAAAGCCGGTTTCTGAGGCCGATATCTGCGGGAACGGGATAGACGACAACTGCAATGGAGAGGTTGACGAGAACTGTTTCCCCTGGCTTTCGTTCATCCTGGTTGGCCTGGGCATTTTTTTCATCGGCATAGGCCTTTACTACATGCAGAAGGACAGGGGAGGAGGAAGGATTATATCGGAAGATCTGGCAAAGGATTAAAAACGGAAAAACCGCTACTCGCTTAACCGAAAACCTTTTTAAAGCCTATTTATATATAAAACCTTTATACAATACTATAAAACCAGATCAAACCGAACTGATTAAAATATAAAAAGGAGGGATAGAATGGCAGAAAAGCCGCACATTAACATCATAACGTCAGGACATGTAGACCATGGAAAGTCAACATTGATAGGGAGATTGCTGTTCGATTCAGGAGCACTCGACGATAACGAACTGAGGAAGCTGAAAGAGAAGGCTAAGGAACTAAAGAAAGAGACTTTCGAGTTCGCTTTCGTGATGGACAGGCTGAAAGAGGAAAGAGAGAGAGGACTCACGATCGATCTCATGCACAAGGAGTTCAAGACAAACAAGTTTTACTTCACAATTATAGACTGTCCCGGTCACAGGGACTTCGTAAAGAATATGATAACGGGTGCTTCGCAGGCAGACGCTGCGATTCTGGTGGTCTCT
>CBEVTC010000031.1:0-9012 GCA_965552715.1 uncultured archaeon
GGCATCCAGGAGCAGACAAGAGAACATCTATACCTTTCGAAGGTGTTGGGCATAAGACAGATAATCGTGGCTATAAACAAGATGGACGCGGTGAACTACGATCAGGCAACGTTCAACAAGGTCAAGGATGAGGTAATGAAATTGCTTCAGACGCTTGGTTACAAAACAGAAAACATCCCAGCAGTCGCGTGTTCCGCGTACGCGGGAGACAACATTGTTAAAAAATCGACAAACATGGGGTGGTACAACGGACCCACGATAATAGAGGCCTTGGACCAGACGATAACCCCGCCGGAGAAACCGGTTAACAAACCACTGAGGCTGCCCGTGCAGGAAATTTTCACGATAACAGGCGTGGGAACTGTTCCTGTGGGGAGGGTTGAAACAGGCATACTGAAACCAGGAGACAAGATAATCTTCGAGCCTTCCGACGTACAGGCAGAGGTGAAATCTATAGAGATGCACCACAAGCAACTTCCAAAGGCGGAGCCAGGAGACAACGTGGGATTCAACGTCAGAGGAATCTCTAAAACGGACGTGAGGAGAGGAGACGTTGTCGGACATCCGAACAACCCGCCCACCGTTGCGAAAGAGTTCACGGGTCAGATAATCGTCCTGCAGCACCCGACCGTGGTAACGAAGGGATACACGCCCGTATTCCACTGCCACACGGCGCACGTCGCAGGTAAGATAACGGAACTTGTCAAGAAACTGGATCCCAAGACAGGAGCAACGATCCAGGAAAATCCTGACATGCTGAAGCCCGGTGACGCTGCTGTGATAAAGATCCAGCCTGCACAGCCAATAGCTCTCGAGAAACAGGCTGACTTCCCGGAACTCGCGAAATTCGCGATCAGGGACATGGGCAAGACGATAGCAGCAGGTGTCGTGATCGATCTTGTGAAGGTTGTGAAGGCGAAGTAATTTCGCTTTTTTTCTTTATATTTTCAATTTCGGTAGAACTTGGTATAAGCCTGTTAGCATTATTTTCAACGGAAATAGTGCTGTTTAAGATAATTCAGTTTTTCCTTATAGGTCATACTGACCTCGCCTATAGATGGGTCACTTATTGCAAAGGAGGTCCTTTTCCCTGCTGCATTCTCTATAAATTTAATAAAATCTTTAGAAGTCATCTCGATCCTGGTTAGTACTACAGGATTTAGAGGGGTTTTCATACCATATAGTTCGATAAAAGCATTGTCCCATTCCTGGAGACCGTTTTTTCTGTCATCACATGAGAGTCCGCAAACATTTTTACAAAAGGGATCATAGGTGTTGGTAATTATAACATTTAATTTACGGTTCTTTCTTAAACGTTCGAGCGTGCTGTTGTTTTCTTCCGTGCCATAAGTTATTGCTCTCCTAATATTGCTGGCTATTTCCTCTAGGCGATGTGCTCTAATCTCTACATCCTCCATATTTATATTATAAATAGCTGCTTTATAAACGTTTATATTTTAATAACTTATTAGTAATAAATTATTATATTTTAAATTTCGCACGACAACTATTATCTTTCTTTCAGTTCCTTCTCTATCGGTTCCTTCACGAACAGGGAGCTCGGAATGATCACGTTCTTCCTGTTCACGCGGAGGACGACCGCGAACGGGTCTATCCTCTCGACGACGCCGGAGTATTTCCCGACCTTTATTTTATCCCCGACTTTCAGCGTGTTCTTGAGGTGGATAGTCGCCGTCAGGTTCGGAATCAGATCCTTCAGGCCAACTGCGAACACTATAACTACAATAGCGAGCAGGGCGGAGAAGAGTATGAGCATCGCGTTTATGTCAAGCCCTATCAGACCAAAAGCTATTATAACCGCAACCATCGATACCGAGTATTTCATGAGGCCTCCCGAGAACTTCGCGAGCACGTCCTCCCTTAGGAATTTCCTGGAGGCCTCCTCGAAAACTTTGCCGAAGAAATCAGCTACCATGAACCCCACAATTATCACGAGTATAGCGAGTATCAGTCTCGGAACGAAAATTATAACCTGATTGAACAAGCTCGCGATAGTGGTGAAACCCAGGAATTGTACGATCACGGCAAGCGTGAGAATGTAAATGCTCCATTTCACGAGGTCCCCTATGAATTCCGCCACGTCCCCTTTGTATCCCGTGACCCTGAGAACATCCTCTGTCCACGTTCGGGCGGTCATCCTTTTGAGGCCCGTGACATAGAGGATTTTCCTGACAATCGCTTTAGAGATTCTCCCCGCTACGTAACCGACCACGATTATCAGGATTATCTGGATTATGAACTGGAGATTAGGAATGACGTACCTGGGAAAAAATTCCTGCAAAAAGTTGATGATCCAGGTGTACGCAACCTGGAGGAACTCGTTAATATCGAATGCCATAGAACTTTTTTGGGATAAATATATATAAATGCAAATTTACGCATTTTATTGGTTAAAAATAAGCCTTAGCTGCCGTTGGGCATGCATAATTAAACCTGAGTGGAAAGGGCGATAATCACTATTTATATTTATTAATTTTGCTCTTGTAATAATCAACAATTTTTTCTCCAAATTCCATGCATTTATAGAAAGCTTTCTCTCCTGGTTTAGTTCCTGTTAACCAGATGACCCCACCACCTAGAAGAAGAGCACCAGAACCCATAATTGTTAAGGTTATTTCAGAATTATTCATGATAAATTTATAGCAAAAAGGATTTAAATAATCATGTGCCCGCTTAGATTTGTTCTTTGGTTCAACCAGCTTTCTGAAGAAGTGATAACTCTCGTAAGAAAGGTGGTTACAGGAGTTGCCTGTCCTTGAGAACGTCCTTCACAACGCTCTTCGCGTCCTCGAAGAATTTCATGAGCATCGGTTTCTCCTTGTGACGCTTGTAGTTCTCGTAGATTTGCTTGATAATTTCTTCCGGGAGGTTAATCCCTGTTGCCTTGCTCGGAACTATGAGGTTCGGCGAGAGATTCATGTTGACGACCTTCGGCTCGCCGTTCACGCTTATGTCCACCCTTGCGAGTTGCGTGTCTATCGCCCTTGCCGCCTCCAGCGCTAAATGCTTGGTTTCAACATCAGGTTTGTGTTTTTTGTATCCCCCTTCCGAGAATATCACATCCTTTTCCTTCGTCTTCTTCTTAACGCTTGCTATAAGATCTGGTTCAGCCACATAGCAAGAAACCACGTCCTTCACAACCTCCTCAATAAGGATGGACTGTTTCAGGCTCCCGAGCGCGTTTATAACCGACTTCGCCTCGCTGAGCGTGTTGGTGACGACGCCCGTTTCCTTCCCCGGGGTCCTTATGATTATGGGGAAATTCTCCTCCTCCAGGATACCCTGCGCGGCTTTTGAGGACCTCGCGAGCTCAATGTCAAGGGTGTTGACCCCCCTCTTTTTCAGAACGCTGAGAAGGAAGAACCTCTCGTCCGATACCAGAAAGCTTATGGGCTTTATGGGCGTATATGTCTCCGGGGGAAGCAGGGAAAGCAGCTGGTAGGCGTATGAATACAGGGGGCGGGGAATCCTCGGATATACGGAATCGAATTTCGTGAGATCCGAACTTCTATACGAAATGTTGAACTTCTCTCCCAGACCTATCCTTATCCCCTCTATCGGGACGAAAAACACGGAGAAGAATTTCTTCTTCGCCTCTTCAAGTAGTTTAAGGTTAGTCTCGGACTTCTCCTGCCCTATCAAGCACAACGTCATAAAAAACCCCCTTTCTAACCTATGAGATTGTATGCAGGTTTAAAAAAGTTAATGTTTAAACGTTCAGGATTGAATTTAAATAAAAAACTCAATTATTCTCTATGGAAGACGTTTGCGGGAAGATAGAGCAGTGGATCAAGTATAAGGTAAAAGAAGCGGGAGCGAGGGGCGTAGTGGTAGGGATGAGCGGAGGCGTGGACTCGAGCGTTGTCGCGGTTCTCGCTAACCGGGCCCTCGGCAAGAAAGCGATCGGCCTGATACTCCCCTGCGATTCATGCCCCGGAGATGCGCACAGAGCGAATTCCGTAGCGAAAAAGTTCAAAATAAAAACAAAGAAAATCAGTCTCTCGCGTGTGTTCGATTCTTTGAAAGGCCTGCTCCCCGGGGCGAACAGGAAGACACTCGGGAACCTGAAAGCGCGGTTGAGGATGCTCGCCCTTTATCACTTCGCGAACAAATACAGCTACCTTGTTCTGGGAACCTCGAACAAGTCTGAGCTGAGGATCGGCTACGTAACGAAATACGGGGATTCCGCGGTCGACCTTGAGCCTATCGGGGATCTTTACAAAACCGAAGTTATAGAACTTGCAAAATACTTGGGAATACTGAAATCGGTCTTGAAATCCCCTCCAACAGCAGGACTCTGGAAAGGGCAGACGGACCTCGGGGAAATAGGAATAGATTACGGTAAACTGGACACTATTCTGGAAACAATGGATAGCAGGCTAAAGCCAGAGAGGATTGATCCAAGGATTATGGGAAAGGTAAAGAAAATGATCAGAAAATCCGAGCATAAGAGACGGACGCCCGAAATCTGCAAATTGTCTTAACTACCTCTTTACCTCGTCCTTCACGAATTCTATGATACGTTTCGCGATGTTTATGTCCGTTGTTTTCTCTATCCCCTCCAGCCCGAAATTAATGTTAACCTCGATGACTTGAGGCCCCTCCTTCCCGATAATCATGTCCACAGCGCACAGTTTCGATTTTATAGCTTTCCCCGCCTTGAAGGTGATTTCCTCCATCTCAGGCGTTAGCTTGTACGAAATCGAACGCCCCCCGAGGTGTATGTTCGCCTTTCTCTCACCTTCAGCGGCTATCCTCTTGTAGGAAGCGATGATCTCGTCCCCTGCCATTATTCCGCGGATGTCCTCCCCGGGGTTCTTGACGTACTTCTCTATGAGCATTTCCTGCTTGAGGATCTTCATGGTCTCTATGATGGATTTGAACGCCTCCTTGGAATCGATCATGAGAACGCCCTCACCACCGAAACCGCTCAGGAGTTTTATGACAGCGGGAAGCTTGACCTTTTCTATTATGTAGTTCGCCGACTCCTTCGATGAGCTCAGGTAGGTTTCAGGGATCGGAACCCCGTTTTTAGCGAGCTGTTCAAGCGTGATGAACTTGTTGTGCGCGATTATCACGGTCTCAGCCACATAGGGCTTTCTAACCCCCAGGTGGTCGAGGAACCTCATCACAGGATACCCGACCTCCGCGCGTTTCGAGTCTATCCTCGGGATTATGTAATCATACTTTTCGAGAGCTTCCTTCCCGTAAAACGCATGTATCCCTTTACTGTCCGTTTTCAGCCTAACGTCTATGACCGGTATAAGCTCCGCTTCTTTGAACTCCTTTTTCGCTTCCTCAAGAATCCTCTTCGTGCTGTAGCCTATCTCGCTTTCCTTCGGCCCGAGAACCCCGAACTTCATATCAAACCCCTCACCACTTTCGATTTCTCGATCTCCAATCTATTATTCAAACCGTTTATTAAATACTTCGTGTTCTTATGGGAAACCATCCAGTACGGGTAATAAACGGGCTTCACCTCGAGGATTTTCATCCCCCAAATCTCCCCGATCTTGTGAACGAAGTCCGGGGAGACCATGAAATCGAGCCTCTCGCCTTCCATTTCCTTCTCTATTATTTTATGGCCGATCCTCAGGAAGGAAGGCTCTGGCGGGACGTTGATTTCGAAGGCGCTTCTGAACATGTACCCATCCGAGGCGACGAACTTCTTCTGCATGAGTGATTTTAGGTTCGCGTTCGCGGTGCTTAGGAGGATTTTCAGGTCGTTCGAGAGTTTCTCGATGGTCGCGTATTTGTTTTTTGTCAGGTAGAGCAGAATGCTCCTCTGGGATGGTGGAAGTTCCAGGAGCGAACGAATCCCACTACTGTACTCGATCGAATCATCCTTCTCGAAAACTATCTCGCCCGTAACCCCGTCCACGTAGAATTCGATCTCCTCTCCCTGGTAAGCCCCGAACACCTTCCAGATGGGGTAGTTCAGGAACACTATCTCCTCTACCCCCTTGAAGCTTTTCTTAACGTCTTCCTCGAAAAATCTTGGTGCGAAGAGGAGGATTCGGTTTTCGAAAGAAACCTCCCTCTCCATAGCCTTTATCGCCTCCCCGCCGTGCTCGCTCTTTCGTATCCGAATGTCCACGAAGAGTGGCTGCTCAGTCGCCCCCACGATCATCGCGACACCCACGGGCAGGTCCCTTATCTCCTCCCTCGTCCCGAATTCGATCCCTTCCACGGATTCCATTATCGCCTTTATATCGTTCGGGTTCGTGACCTTCAGGATTATCTGGGTCGAACACTGGGAGAGGACGTTCTTGTCGACCTTCGCGGGCCTCTGGGAGATTATCCCCAGCCCCATGCCGAACTTCCTCCCTTCCGAGGCGATTATCCTGAGTATTTTCGAGCTTGCCACCTCCCCGAGTCCCCTTTCCGGACAAAAGTTATGGGATTCTTCCAGGATGAAGAAGAATTCAGGGATTTTCCCGCGCTTCCTAGCAGTGAACAGCTCCTTCGCCACCTTCAGAACCACGATTTGCTGGATTTCGGGGTTCGCCTCCTTCAGGTCGATAATCGTTATCTTCCCCTTCTTGACGAAGTCTTTCGGTTTCGTCGGGTTCGCAGAAAAGAGCTTCGTGTTCTCGAGCAACTCTAACATCGAGATCAGATTCCACTTAACGTTGCTCTCGATCGAATCGACTTCCTCGATTATGTCCCTCAGCGTGTAGTCCTTCCTTTCCAGGTTCTTTATCGCGGAGTAAAGCAGGCCTCTCTGCGAGGAGGAGATCTTCGTTGGCAGCATCTCAAATATCTCATCCGTCGTGAGTTTCGAATTGAGCTTTACGGGGTTCCTCAATCCCAGATCAAAGACCTGGATGTTCTTCTTGTAGGATTTCGGCTCTATCCCGAAGGTCTCCATCTGGGAGATTTCATTCTCTTTCCTGTTCTCCTCAACCATCGTCCTGTATTCCCCGTGCGGGTCGATGATTACGACGGGCGTTCCGTTTTCAGCGAGCTCCTCGAGCAGGACGCCCGCCACGTACGATTTCCCGGTCCCCGTCTTCGCTAATACCGCGACGTGCTTCGTGATCAAGTGTTTAACGGGCAGGTTAACGCGTATTTTATAACCTCCGAGAAGGCCGACATACAAACCCTCTTCCTTTAGACCGAGCGTATGTTTGATCAGATCCTCATCCGCCGTGTAGACAGGGGTCTCGGGCTCGAAAGGAACTCCCATGGGCTTGAGAAAACCCCTCGAATCGCGAAAGCCTATCACCTTCGCCTTCCCGACCGTCCGGTTCGGGTACTTCGTGATCGAATCCACATAAGCGAGGATCCATTTCCCCTCGAAGTCCTTCACCGCGATGTACTGCAGCTTCTTGACACGGGCCTCCGCCTTGAAGCTGAAGTTCTTCGTGGTCACGCTCCCCGAGATCTTCCCCAACATCATAACTAAATTAATTGCGTTTAAGATTAATAATAGTTAGTGTAATCTGCTACTCGTGTCTTCTTTCTTGAATAATAAATTCTTATAAAACCTTCCCTCACCTGATCCGGCCAAAAACAGGCTTCCCTTTTATTTTCTTTTCGATTCTTCTCTTCCTGACTTCTTTCCCTATCAGTATGTTCGCCAGTATTATGAGCGAACCCCCGACCACGACGTACTGCGGAAGGGTTTCCCCCAGTATGAGGAAGGCGAGGAGTATCGCCGTCAGCGGTTCGACCAGCGTCACTATTACCGCGGCGTTATGAGCTCGTATGGTTTTCAGGCCCTTCGCGTAAAGTGTGTAACCGATGAAGGTGAAGAAAGCAACACCTAAAATGTAAAACGGAATCAGACCAGAAGGTGAAAAGATGAAGGGTTCGAACGGCAGGAACAGTATCAGGATTAATCCTCCTATAATCAGGGGCCAGAACGTGACCTTCCAGTACGGAAATCCCTTGTTCTCGAAATGACGCATTGAGACAAGGAAAACGGAATACCCGATTCCCGCCAGAATCACGAGCAGGTTCCCGAAGGTGTTCGTCCCCAAGCTCAGTTCAGATCCGTATATCGACCAGATTCCAATCAGAACCAGGACCAGCGAAACCCCCTCCCATTTCGTAACCTTCTCCTTCAGGAAAATCCATGAAAGGAAGGCGGTCACAAGAGGGTAGACGTGAACGAGTATGACCGCATTGGCAACGGGGATGTAGTAAAGAGATCTGACGTAAAACCCGAAACCGATCGTCACCCCGAAGAAACCCGCTACCAGGAACAGCAGCAGATTCCTCCTCTTTATCTCCAAAGTCTCTATCGTCTTCAGATCCTTCGTGAAGAGTATAAGAAGGAAGATCAGCGCCCCCGCGAGCAGCGCACGGAAAATCGTTAAAAGGAAGGGAGAGACATTCGATCCTATCAGCTTGATCCATATGGCTGTTGTTCCTAAGAATAAGCCGGTCAGGGTAAGGTACAGCGTTCCCCTCATATTGTTAAATTTACCTTTTGGAATACTAATAGTTTAAGCTTCTGAGAAAGAAGGTGGGTCTAATAGACTTTTCATATATCCAATCCAACGTAATTCTGTGCCGCCCGACTGAGTCCAGCACTCGTGTGTCTCAAACTCGTATTTTCCCAGTAGATTTCTATTTTCATCAGTCACTGATATCGACCCTTTCCATTTCTTATCTTTGCCCAGCAAGTAAGGTTCTTTATAAAATGTACCTTTTACCATTAGGAGTGCATTTTTTTCGAAATAACTCTTTAGATTATTTAAAGGGTTATTTTCATCTGCGTATAATCTTATTTTTTCTTCTTTACCTTTAAGGTTTATTCTCCCTTTTCCATTCTTGGTTCTTATTGTTAATTCAAGACACTTGTATATTTCCTTATCCCAATGAGGGCCAACACCAACAGAAAAAGGGATAAGAAGCAGAGGCATTTTATACCCTGATGTAATATTTGTTACATATCCATTAATTATCCGAGTTTTTATCATAATTCCCCACCAAAACCACAGACCCCTTAAGACTAAGAATATTTAATATATAAATGTTACA
>CBEVTC010000032.1:0-8938 GCA_965552715.1 uncultured archaeon
CCTTGGTTTCCTCTGTCTTCCGGGAGGGAGGAGCTTTCATGACTTTCGAGCGGAGGAGTTTCACCTCTTCCACTGTCTGCTTCCATTTCTTGAGGATGTCAACATGCCTCGCAATTTTCTCGAGCTCTACTATTTTCTCTTGGATATCCGGAGGCACTGGAGAAGGGGAAACGAGTTTTATTTTTTCTATTTCGTTTTTCAGATTGATTACATCAAGCTGCGTCAGATTCTGGAGATCTTCTATCGAGGAAAGCTTGTCCATTATGTCTTTCCACTTCCCCTTGGAACCTTCATCCTCAGCCATTTACCCACAATAATCTATTGAACGGCGGAATATAAATTTAAATGAATAAGCAATATCACTAAAGGGCGGGGCATGGATTCAAGTGATTATTTAAGGAGCGAGATACTTGACAAAATTAATTCGGTCCGTGTTTTTTTAGGGGTAGAATGGGATACGCGACCTCCTCGTGAAGGCATCCAAAAATACCATAAAAACGAAATAGAAATTGTTGAAAAAAGAACATTGGAATTGCATGATTCTTTCTAGCCGATTTACAGCTCCACAGAAGGCGAAATTCTCGGGCAGACGTCATTTATCAGTTTCACCTCTGTCAAAGACCACGTATCATTTACGTTCGTGACATCCGCATCAATAATCCATTCATATCCAGGTTTCATGGGATTCGCTTTGGTTCTCTGGGTATCGGCTGTTATGTTAACATCAGGGTGGATTATAAACTTCAGGCCTGCCGGGGTCTGCATCGAAAGCTCGAAAGAGAAGTCATAGAGATTCTGCGAGCCGGTGTTTATGATTTTCGCGCTAACGGTCCCGTTAGTTCCGCTGAAGTTGCTCACTACACCGGAGTTCCCGTAATCGCTGTCGAAGGCGTATGAAGTCCGCCTGCATATCAGGTCCCGCTCGACATCAGTTCTCGCCCCTTCAGACGCCTCTGTCGCGATTCTCAGGGCCCATGGCCCTATAACCGTTGCCATCAGTATTACGATTCCTATCAGCAGGACGGTCGAAATCAACGGCGAAACCCCCCTCATTCACTCACCCCTTATTATCAGAAAATCCTCGCCGGATTCGAGTACGAAATTGATCGAATACGTTATCCCGTAATCCGATTCCATATAGGCCGTTACCTCCCCGTAAGGGAGATGCTGGCCAGAGCGGACGAGTTTCGTGTACCCGTTCCCCGTACTCGATGTCTGGTCGTCGTCCAGCGTGATCTCAAGGTATTCCAACGGAAGGACCTCACCTATATCTTTATGATATACCAGCAACAGCACGTCGGATATGTTGTAATAGGTTTTGTTATCAGGAGAACCCACCTTCTTCAGGCAGACCTTCAGGTGTTCGTTCTCGAGGACGAATGAATCGTATCCCTGACAAGAGGATTCATAGGCTCCCGTGTCCATATTTGAACCTATTATGAGGTTACCAAATGTCTGGAAGGTTCTGGGAGAAAATATCTCTGCATTGCATTCATACGTCCAGTATATCGTGTCGTTGTCACCGCTTATGTAGATTTCGCCTTCGTCTATGTTGAAATCTATCGTCCTCTTCGATCCCTCGCCCTCGGAGGCGACGGTTTGCACGACCTTATCGAGATTCACAAAAGATGCCTTCATCTTGTCCATCGTGGCTGCGCACTGCATTTTCTGTATGACCGGGACAGCCGTCCAGTACACGATAGCAGTTGCAGCTATAAGGAAGGCCGTGAACAAAACGCCCGAAATCAAGCTTATGCCCTTCATGCCTTTATCTCCCCGATTATCTTGTCCTCCCCCTTGGTCAGCTCCAAAATCACGTAAAGGTTCGCTTTGTACTTCTCTAATAATAGATTCTTTTCCGTGGTATTAAAGCTTAAACGGAGTTCGAATTCGGACGACGGCGAGGTGAATAACGAGGAATTCGTATCACCTTTATTTACGTAGATAACTTTCGTATTCCCCGAGACGTTGAGGTTAACGTAAGTCGAATACCCCAAGAAATTCCCGACTGTTATGTTCAGATCATCGCTGACGTTTTCCGTGATCAGCCATAAAAATTCGGGATCGAAACCCCTGCCTTTCGTAATGTTCATAGCGAAATCCGTGAAGTTGATGAGGGTTTCAACTGGTTCCGAAACGTTCAGCCCGAAATTAAAGGCCCTCGGGTATTCGTTCTCTATGTTGTCAAAGAGATTCGAGATCCCCTCCCCTGTCACAGCGCCCGCATAGGAGGGAGAAAGGTAAGCATAGATTCCCATGTAAAATAATAAAACCAGGGAGAATGCCCCCACCAGGAAAAACTGACCTTTCATCATTCCACCCTTAGCTCCAGATATAAAGCCTCACCTCGTATGGTTCGTATTTATCATACCCCGAAATCACGTAAGTCGAAACTATCACGTTTTCCGAATCTGGATACTCCCCCACGCAATCCCCTCCGTAATCGCATATCCCTATCGAATGATTGTAACCGGGGATTTCGATCTTCGAGTTCAGGGTTCCGTAATCCTTGCTCGCCACGTAAACCCTCAACTCGTCCCTGCTATCGAGATCTTTCAGTTTTTCGTAACCAACTGAACTGAGGTCTGTGTCAGCGAGTCCTGTGAAATACGGGCTCCCTATCGTGAGGAGGAAACCCATGAGTAAGATAACCGCGAAAACGCTCTCCATAGTCCTCCAAAACCCTTTCACATGCTTCACCTTACCATATTGCTATCGTTACGTTGACGATTTCCGAGGTCTCGAATACCAGCTTTCGGAACTCCTTTGAATGCACGTTGATGGCTCCCTCAGGTATCGACCTTCCGTATTCCGTATCCCCTCCTGACCTCTCAACCTTTATCCTGAAATCCTCGTTCAGGTTGAGCGAATCTTTAAAGACCTCGTAGTCCGTGTTCTCCATCTCGTTTATCTTCGTGAGGGAAAGAATCGTTTTTTTCTCGAAAGCCCAGGGAATCGTGAGATTAAAGGAGGAGATCCCGAACGTTCCGGTGCAGTTCATCGTTTCGTTGACGTCCGCGATCTGAATTCTGAAGTAATTGGAACCGCTTGCCAGATCGGCTTCCCAGTAGAGGTCGTCTCCCGAAACCCTGCAGGGAAGGGATTGGCTCCCTGAAAAAACCCTAGTCGAATTCTTCTCCCCGGAATACCAGACCGATTTCGCTTTCAGGACCCCGTTGTTCACCACATCCGGGGAATCGTATCTAATGGGGGCTCCGTAAACATCAACCAAGAGGAAGTCCATGATCTTCCCCCTTTCGATCTCCGCCGCGATCCCGAACTGGTTTCCTTCCTCCTCGAACAGCGCGAAGTAATACGAGAAAGCCCAACCGACAAAAATCAGGAATACCATTATCCCCACGATCCAGTCAACGTCCATAATTAAATAATGTGGAAGACTGAATAAAAATCAGAAATTAAATATCCCAAGATGCAAATTCATCTTTAATTACCTTTAAATGAGATAAGACACTTCCCATCGCATACGAAGTTGAAATCAGATCTTTGTTTGTAATTTTATTTTTTTTATCTTCAACTTCACTCTTAACTAGATTTAAACTCATTTGGATGTGCTCAAACCCCTTTGCAATTTTATCGGATCTCTTTACTCCATCTGAATCTGAATACAGATTGCCTTTGTAACTCGCGACCTTTTTGTTAAACTTATCGCTCAATTCCTCAACCACAGGTTCACACAACTGGCAAAACCCATAGCAGAATTTGTGAAATGCTATTGATTCTTTTGGCAGATATTTTAAAAAAATATTCAATATGTAATTTTCTTTCGGAGGTAAAGGTTCTTTTGGGATACCATCAAAATCTTCATAACTTAATGGAGGGACAAAAAGAGTAGATTGACCACCAGTTAACTTACTCTGATATGCTTTTTTAGGAATACGAATAGGATACTTTTGTTTACATTCTCGCATAACTAAACTCCCGAATCGAGGTTTTAAAAACGTTTATAACGGTGTTATACACGCAATATCACACGGTTTCAACCATAAACATTTAAATACTAGTGCCATAAATTAAACAAAAACAAACATACTGAAGCGTATTTAATTTGGAGGTGTCTTAATGGCAAGAGCGAAAAAGTATTATATCATGAAGAGAGGCAACAAGGTTTCAGTGTTCACGGGAAGATCTCCGAGACAAGCTGCTTTGAAGGCAGCTGCCAGGGGATACAAGGACATCAGACTCCGGGAAAGGGGAAGGAGAAACAAGGACAAGACGTACACGATCCACATCTTCAGCGGAGACGTGAGGGTGGTGGACGCCCCTGAGAAGAGACCAGCTTGGCTTCCAGCAAGGATCAAGAAAGCAATCGTTAGAAAGAAAGGGATCGAGAAGATCACGAAGGTTTAAGTTTTTTAAGGCCTCTTCCTTTTTAAGGCCTAGTGTTTATTTTTTGTTTAGCTCTGGGAACATTTTATTTATTTAAAACTTTGCTTGACACTAAATCGTATGAACGATTCTGAAAACAAAAAACAGGGCATAAACCCTGCAGATTTCCCCACTCCAAATTATAAGGCACTTCTTTCTCAGATTTATCAAGCAGTAAGATCATATATTCGTGATCTAGGTGAAGACGTCCCAATAGAACACTCGTACGATAACGGAGGATTTAATCCTGGTGGTCAGGGTCACGTCTTTATGATTGGATCAACTTGGACGAAAAACAGGATAATATTTACTGTGGAAGATGAAGGACATGCTTCTGTTAAGATAAGACCGAAGAATAAAATGACAGGTAAAAAAATCTACTCGTCGATTAAACCGATTCTCTCAGAAGCCTGCCGCGAGTATCTGACGGATAACGGGCCTGAAGGCGTAGGAAAAAATTTCTGGTTTTTAACCGAGAGACTTACAGAAGAAGATTTAAAGGAAATTGGAGAATGTAAAATAACACATTTCAAGACCGGCCCATTGAGTCCAGATCCAAACGTTCCTCATAAGAGCCCTCATGAAGAGATGATTGAACGGGATGTAAAATCTTTATTTGTTTAATCACCAGCAGATTCCGTCAAAACTAGAAACCTTGTCCCTGCTTAGGATTCTCCTTCCTTCCAGAATGAGCCTGTTCTTCATCGTTTCGAAATCTTTCTCTTCTAGGTTCCTGAATTCCTCCCATTCCGTCACGATGAGGCAAGCGTCAGAATCCTTTATCGCGTCCTTAACGTTTTCGGCGTATTCCACGTTCGGGAAAACTTTCTGCATGTTCCCCCCCGCCTTAGGGTCGTACGCCTTCACCTTCGCTCCCTTCTCCAGCAGTTTCGAGATTATGGAAACGGATGAAGCCTCGCGGATGTCGTCGGAATCCGGCTTGAAGGCGAGACCGAGAACGCAGACTGTCTTGTCCTTGAGATCTCCCATTCTGCTCTCGAGCTGTTCAACAAGCCTGACTCTCTGTCTCAGGTTAAGATCGTGAACCTCCCGGAGCAGTTTCGGATCGTACCCCAAGTCTTTCGCTTTCCCTATGAGCGCATCAACATCCTTTGGGAAGCACGATCCGCCGTAACCGCAGCCCGCGTTCAGGAACTTTTCGGAGATCCTGCTATCGAGACCCACCCCCCTCATCACGTCATTCACGTTTATGCCGAGGAGCTTGCATATGTTTCCGATCTCATTCGAAAAGGATACCTTTGTCGCGAGAAGCGCATTACTCGCGTACTTGATCATCTCCGCTGTCTTCAGATCCGTCCGTAATATCGGGGCTTGGAAATTTTCATAAAGCCTCTCGATCACATCCCCTGACTTTTTGTCTATCGATCCTATCACAACCCTATCTGGTTTCAAAAAATCCTCCATTGCCTTCCCTTCCTTCAGGAATTCCGGATTCATGCAAACCCCGAAATCCTCGCCTGCTCTCTTCCCAGAGGATTTTTCCAGGTTCGGTATCACGACCTTCTCCGTTGTCTCAGAAACCACGGTCGATTTGACGACAACAACATGATATTCTTTCCCCTTCAAGACCTCTCCTATCTGCCTCGAAACCTCTTCAATATATTTTAAATCAATGGATCCGTCCTCTCTTGAAGGCGTTCCTACGGAAATGAAACTCACCTCCGTTTGTTCAATCGCCTCCTTCAGATCAGTGGTCGCCCTAAATTTCCCATCTTTCAAAACCTTTTTTAAATAATCTTCCAGAAGCGGCTCGTAGATAGGAGAAACCCCTTGGTTGATCTGTTCTACTTTCTCCCTGTCAATGTCCACGCAGACCACGTCGTTCCCCTTGACCGCGAATCCAACGCCTGTTGACAAGCCGACATAGCCCGTTCCTATTATAGATACCTTCATGATATCACGTATTCCTTTAGTTTACGTTTATAAATTTATAGTTTTGCCAGTATTTCACCCTATTTTCCACCAACAGTTGAAACGCTGTTAGAAACGGAATAAGCTGTATTTCAGCTGAACAGTTTCCTGTATTCGGGAACGACATCTTCCGAGAATTTCACGATCCCCTCGAACGTTTTGGGATGCTTGATCATTTCCTCTATGACGTTAAACGGGATCGTTGCGATGTGGACTCCGAGTTCCGCAACCTCCCTGACCTGCCTGTAGTTCCGCAAAGAAGCCGCTATAACCTTTGTTTGTATTCCATATTTACCGAAAACCCCGAGAATCTTCTTCACCAGGTCAACCCCGCTAACCACGCCTTCGTCATGCACGATTTCGCCTTTATCGTCTTTCGTGCCTTCTGCAGGGAAATAATCGCTCTTTCCGAACTTCATTTTCAGTTTTTCCTTTCTTATCCAGTCATCAATCCTTCCGGCGAACGGGCTGACGTACCTCGCCCCTGATTTCGCGGCCAGCAACGCCTGTTCTGGAGTCATGACAAGCGTGGCGTTCACAGGGATCCCTTTCTCCTTCAGCATTCTGATCGCTTTCAAGCCTTCGTAATGATCTTCCTTTTCATGCCTTGATGTGCTGACGGGGATCTTTATCGCCACGTTTTTCGCCACGGGGTTGAATTTCTCGTAAAGATTCTCCGCCTCTTTCATCATGCCGTCTGCGTCAAGGCTTATCACTTCAAGGCTCACAGAACCATCCTTTCCGATAGTATTGCATATCATGTTTATGTAATCTTCCATGCTGACGTTTTTGTCTTTTGCCTTGAGATTTTCGACTGCCTTTTTAATTAAAGAAGGGTTTGTCGTAACGCCTGAGCATATCCCGTATTCCTTCGCCTTCTTTATCTCCTCCAGGTCAGCAGAATCCACAAATATTTCCATACAACCACTCTCTCTATTATTTAGAAGTTTTATTTAAAACTTTGTCCGCTCGTTCACGAATTTTTCTGAGCTCATCCGTGGGGTTTTCACTCCCGAATATCGCAGATCCAGCGACAAGGACATCCACTCCTGCCTCCGCGATTTCCGAGCAGTTATCCCTGTTCACTCCACCGTCAACCTCTATCTCCAGTGGGAGGTTTCTTTTGTTTACTAGCGATTTCAGTTCCCTTATTTTGGGAACAACCTCGGGCATGAATTTCTGTCCGCTGAATCCCGGCTCAACGGTCATAACGAGAACCAGGTCAACCTTGTCAAGCACGCTTTCTATCTCCTTCACACTCGTCTTCGGCTTTATCGACACCCCTGCCTTGCAGTTGTTTTTCCTTATGAGTTCGATAAGCCCTTCGAGATTTTTGCAGGTCTCTGCATGAACAGTTATCAGGTCTGCTCCTGCCTCCGCGAAACTTTCGACGTATTTCTCCGGGTTCTCTATCATGAGGTGAACGTCAAGAAACTTGTCAGTGATCTTTCGCAACGCCTTCACGATAAACGGACCGATCGTTATGTTCGGGACGAAATGCCCGTCCATCACATCCACGTGTATCCACTCCGCTTCCTTGACCTTGGCCACGTCCCTTCCCAGATTAGAGAAATCCGCGGAAAGGATAGAGGGCGAAATTTTAATCATTTTAGAGATTTGGCTTTGTTATTTAAATTTTTATATCATCTAACGAAAGAAATAACATGAAAATCGCGATTGGTTCTGATCACGCGGGTTACGAACTCAAGGAGAAGATAAAGGCATTCCTAACAAAAGAAAAATACGAATTCGAGGACTTCGGGACGAATTCGAGCGAGTCCGTGGATTACCCAGATTTCGCTAAAAGGGTTTCCGAAGCCGTTCTCGGGGGGCATGAATTCGGAATCCTGATATGCAGTAGCGGGATAGGGATGAGCATGTCAGCGAACAAGTTCCCGGGGATTCGAGCGGCCTTCTGCGTGAGTCCCGAACTCGCGAAAGCCGGCAGGGAACACAACAACGCGAACGTCCTGACTTTGGGGGCGAGGTTCACGGACGAAAACCTCGCTAAAAAAATAGTCAAGACATTCCTCGAAACGGAGTTCACGGATGAGGAAAGACATATGAGAAGGATAAAGAAGATGAGCGCACTCGAGTCTGTTTTTCAGGCAAGGAAGTGAAACTTTTAAATAATATGATTAAATATTACTTTGTATGAAAGAGAGGATAACGCTCACAATCGACGAGAAAATTCTTGAAAGGGTTGACAGGCTGATAGACGGTCTCAGTATACGCAACAGGTCGCACGCCATCGAGCTCATCCTTTCCAAATACATGAATTTCAGGGAGCTTAAGACAGCGTTCATTCTCTCCGGAGGCAAGGGTACTCGCCTGCGGCCGATAACATATGAGATCCCCAAGGCGCTGGTCCCTGTTCATGGGAAACCCCTGATAGAGCACCTCTTCGATCTCCTGAAGAAATACGGCGTCAATGATGTGGTGCTCTCGGTTGGTCACATGAAGGATAAAGTGATAAGCAAAAAGGACGAATGGTCGAGGCTCGGCCTGGACATATCATTCGTTGAGGAACAAAGGGCGCTGGGGACTGGCGGACCCCTGAGGCTTGCGAAGGACAAACTAACGAAGACGTTCATACTTTCAAACGGCGACGAGCTGAAGA
>CBEVTC010000033.1:0-8778 GCA_965552715.1 uncultured archaeon
GTCCCCTCTGGCGAACAAGAGCTATCATCTGTGCTATGAACTCGTTAACCTTCCCACTGGTAAGATGGCATCGAGAGAGGGGGACGTCATCCTCTACGAGGATGTTTTGAAAGAGCTCGTAAAGCACGCAAAAGAGGAAACCAAGAAAAGGAATCCAAAAATGGAGGAGAAGAAACTGGAGGAGGTCTCGAGAGACATCGCGCTTGCTTCTTTGAAATATGACATGATAAAGATGTCACCTTCGAAAACCATAATATTCGACTGGAAGAATGCTTTGGATTTCGAGGGCAACGCCGCCCCGTATCTCCAATACACGCATGCCCGAGCCTGCTCGATTCTCAGGAAGGCAGGGGAATTTCCGAAGAAATTCGATATGTCCCTGCTAAAAGAACCGCACGAAAGACATCTTTTTCAAATGTTATCGGAGTTTCCGGATGTTGTGAGGAAATCCGGGGAAGACATGCGTCCCCATTACATCGCGAATTTCTGTTATGAACTCTCGACGAAATTCAACGAGTTCTACCAGTTCCTGCCCGTTCTGAAGGCGAAGGAGGGAATGAGGCCTGTAAGACTCGCCCTTGTAAAAGCGGTTTCCATTGTTTTGAAGAACGCTTTGAGTTTACTGGGCATAGAGGCCCTAGAGAGGATGTGACCAAATTTTTATTAACCTGGAACGATAATTTAAACTATGAGGAGATTTATTTCACTTTTTATCGTGATCTCTGTAATTCTGATTGCGGGGTGCGTGACATTCGAGGATCAGGGAACAGGACCTACGTGCATAGACCCCGAAAAGTTAATAGAGGGAAGATGCTGCTTTGACGAGGATGATAACAGCGTGTGTGATATAGACGAAAGGGAATGTCCTGAATCGTGCGATGATGGAAATCCCTGTACAAAAGATCACTGTTCCTTCCAGACGAGTTTTGAATGCAAACATGACATAATAACACCATGCTGCGGGAATGATATATGCGAGGAAAACGAAGACACAGCGAACGAATGCTCGGAGGACTGCGTTGTAATACAAATGACGGACTTCTACCACCGATACGACGGTCCTGACTACATGGATGGCGACACGTTCGTTTTCATACACACGGGAAGCAACGAGACAGACAAAAAACCGGATTTCTACCTGAACATAACAGCTGGTAGCACGAAAATTCTAAACATACAAGCTACATACAATTGCACGGATTCAACAACAGGCCATAAAATAGACAGCATAAGTGCTGACAGGGTTGAGGTTGTCGCGGGCTATCCGACATTCGGGCACGAAAAGAGATTCGAAAGCGATGACTACATAATTTACACATCTTTCTATTCAAAAGAGCTGAAGACCAGGACAGATGTTAACGAGCTTGGAGCCGGGAAAACGGTCGAATTCAGGATAAGTGTTTCCAAAAAAGATTACAAAGTGAGAAGCGATCTAACTTGTGACTTCGATTTCTATTTCCTCGAACCCCTCAAACACGTGAAAAAACAACTCGAGGTTTCTTACATCTAGGTTTTCCAGAATTTTTTTAAAAAGCGAAACTAATTAGAAATCATGGAAAGAAAGCCCGTGGTTGCAGGGATGTTTTACCCGTTCAGCAGGGATTCGCTCGAGCGAACGCTTTCCAAGCTGTTCGAAGATACGAAAGCTAGCGATTTCGTGTGCATGGTTTCCCCCCATGCAGGTTATGAATATTCCGGGAAGACCGCCGCCCATGCGATCAATTCGCTGAGACCAGCGAAGAGTTTCATGATACTCGGACCTAACCACAACGTTACGGGAAGCGAATTCTCAGTAATGGAATCGGGTGAATGGGAAACCCCCATTGGGAGGATAGATATAGACCATGAACTGGCAAAGGAATTGAAAAAATGTGAAATCCTTATAGAGGATGAGACCGCGCATATGCACGAGCATTCGATAGAAGTTCAACTCCCCTTCCTCCAGCACAGATTTAAGGATTTCAGATTCGTCCCGATAAGCATAGCGAACATGGATTACTCGAACGATTTCCTGAAGAAATGCGAAACCCTTGGAAAACACATTGCTAAAACGATAAAAGGAAAAGAAGTAGATGTCATCGCTTCATCTGACTTCTCCCACTACCTTCCGAAAGAAGTTGCGAAGGGCAAGGATGAAAAGGCGATAGAGAAAATAGAAAAACTCGATCCCAAGGGATTCTTTCAAACGCTCGAAGAAATCGACGCCTCCGTGTGCGGATACGGGCCGATCACTGTTCTGATGTACATTGCCAAATCCCTCGGCCTCAAAACAGCGGAGGTAATAAACCACACCAATTCAGGGGATTCAACAGGCGATTTCTCCTCCGTCGTTTCCTATTACGCGATCGGGTTCAAGTGAAGAGGGGAGATCCGTCTCAGCTTTTTCACCAATTTTGGCAAGACATTCAGAATGTAGTCAATCTCCTCTTCCCTGTTGAACCTGCTCAGGGTCAGCCTCAGGTTACCATTCGCTTCCTCGTTGGTCAGACCTATCGCTTTCAAAACGTGGCTCGGTTCCAGCGTTCTCGCGGCGCAGGCGGATCCCGTTGAGGAAGAAATCCCTTTCTGATCCAAATACCCTCCGAGCGCTTCCCCCTCAATCCCTTTAAAGGAGAAGTTCGCGTTGTTACACAATCTTTTATCCCCTTCCGGGCCGTTGAGTTTCACGCCAGGTATTTCGAGAACCCCCTTTATCAGCCTGTTCCTTAATTTCGTCATGTAACTTACGTGTTTTTTATCGAGGGCGATCTTCGCTGCTTCCGCGAAGCCCACGACACCCGGAATGTTTTCGGTCCCTCCCCTAAGATTAAATTCATGCCCGCCGCCATGCTGCCATGGGGTTATTTCGATACCTTTTCTTATGTAAAGCGCGCCCACACCTTTCGGTCCGTGGATTTTATGGGAATTCAAAGTTATCAGGTCAACGTTTTGTTTTTTAACATCAATTTCAGTTTTCGAATAACTCTGGCAGGCATCCGTGTGGAAGTAAACTTTACGCTTTTTGCAGATCTTCCCGAGGCCTTCCAAATCCTGGATAGTTCCTATCTCATTGTTGCCGTGGATTATCGAAACAAGGACGGTTTTTTTCGTGATGGCGCTTTCCAGATTTTTCGGGTCTACGAACCCCTTGCTACCAACATCAAGATATGTGAGTTCGAAACCCTGCTTCTCAAGCCATTTACAGATGTTCATAATACTTTTGTGCTCTACCTTCGTCGTTATTATGTGGTCTCCTTTCTCCCTGTTCGCAAATGCTATGCCTTTTATCGCGAAGTTGTTCGATTCCGTCCCGCCGGAGGTGAATATTATTTCCTCAGGGTTCGCCTTTATTGATTTGGCAATCGTTTTCCTCGCCTCTTCCAACGCGTTCTTTGAGTCCTGCCCGAATGTATGCGTCGAGGAGGCGTTGCTGTAGTTATCAGTAAGGTAGGGCATCATCGCTTTCAAAACTTCTGGGTCGATTTTTGTAGTCGCTCCATTATCCAGATATACTTCCTTGAACCTCATCTTCCACACCTGAGACAATTCTTTCTAACATGCCTTTCAACTATTTCCAAAATCGGGGTAACGGTTTCCTCATTCAATGAGTATATTCTCTGCTTCCCCTCATGCCTTACGTTTAAAATATGACATTTCCTCAAATCCCTAAGACTATGCGATACCTTGCTTTGCTCCCCGCCTATTTTTCTGGTGATCTCTTTTACGCTTAGGGATCCGTCTCTCAGCAGCGTTATAATGTCTGACTTTGTCTTGTTTGAGAAATTCGAGAAAAACCTATAATATGAATATGGTTTCATATGAATAATATTTCATTTGAACTTAATAAAGCTTGCGGTTGACCATCCGAGGTCTAACTCCTCCTCAGAGGGTTTTTCGGGGAATTTTTATCCAAAAACAACTTTTTCAGGTTCGGATGGTTTTTTACCTGGACCCCCATCATCTCGTAAAGCTCCCTCTCGAAGAGGTTCGCGCCCGGATATATATCGGTTATGCTGTCCACCACACAGTTCTTTTTATCGAGTGAAATACGTATGTTTATGGTTTTTTTCTTGTGAATGAAGTGGTAGATAATGTCTATCGTTTTTCCCTCATCAACCCCGGATATCGAGGATACCCTTGATACGCCAAGGGATTTCAGGTCCTTGAGAGTGGGAAGGAGTTTTTTCCTTTCGAGAGAAATCCAAAGATTTTCGCCTTCTTTTTTTGGCCTCATCCGCTTCAGATAGCTTTCCACGTGCATATCACATCTTCTCCATCACTTTCACTATCGCCTGTATCAACGCCTCTGGTTTCGGAGGGCAGCCGGGGACGTAGACATCGACAGGGATTATCTTGTCCAGGGGACCGACAACGTTGTAACAATCGTAGAAAACGCCTTTCGAGATGGGACACGTCCCGAACGCTATCACGTATTTAGGATCGGGCATTTGCTGATAAATTGTTTTCAGACGTTCCTTCATTTTAACGTTCACAGGCCCCTCGATTATGAGGATGTCAGAATGTCTTGGAGAACCCTTCGCCAGGATACCGAATCTTTCAACATCGTATTTCGGCGTGAGAGCGGCGAGTATTTCGATCGAACATCCGTTACACCCGCTCGCTCCCAGGTGGAGAACCCAGGGCGACTTCTTCCTGCAATAGCCCGCGAATTTTTTAAATAGGGATTTCTCAACCCCTTTCATTCGCTTTTTTGGTTCGAGTTTTATCATCTCTTCCTTCATACCCACAGCACCATCAGAATTACGACAACCATACCTATCAGAAACCACAGCAAATAATCCGAGAGCTTTCCTGAATGGATTTCGCGGAGGTTCCTTATACCGAGGCCTTTCTTGATAGCAACGTAGAAATTCTCCGGACTCACATGAACCTTCGGAAATGGTTCACCGCACGTGTAGGTTTCGAACTTCCTCTCCTCAAACCTGGATTTCCTGTTCCCCAGAAAGTATATCAGGAAACCCAGTCCTATGAAACCCACGAACGTCAGGACAAAGAAAGACCAGTACTCGAACATTCACCTCACCAAATTCTTAAATGCCGAAACAGAACTTCGTTCTGTTTCATACCTTCTTTACCCTCCCAGCACAGCAGTTATATATTGATTCTGATTTAATAAAGCATTCGCCGCCGGCTCAACAACAACCAATCCCAGTTGGGGGAAAATCCCTATCAATACGCACAATATAGTCAGGATAACCACGGGCACCAGCATGATTTTCGGGATCTTGCCACTGGATTTCTTCTCGCTCAAAAATATGGAAGAGAACATCTTGAATCCGTATGCAAGGGTTATGGCTGAAGCGATTATCGCTAGTACAGTCAGTATGGGGTTTATCTCCCATGAGGCCATGAATATGAGCCATTTCGAAACAAACCCGTTCAACGGAGGAATCCCCGCCATCGCCAAAACCCCTATACCCACACATATAAGCAATGGCGTGTTCTTCATTCCCATTTCATCCAGATTTTCCTTTCCGGTGAGGTATATTACGCATCCTATACCCATGAATAGCAACCCCTTTATAAGGGCGTTGTTGAGGATGTGGTAAAGGCCGGAGGTTAGGCCTAGTGTCGTCCCGAATCCTATCACCATGACAACGTATCCTATCTGAGATATGCTCGAATAAGCGAGCATCCGCTTCGCGTTGATCTGGACTAGCGCTAGCAACGCTCCCACCATCATCGTGAGAACCCCGAAACCTATAAGCGCGAAATTCAACTGAATCATACCGAAAACGAAGAGAATCCTCATAATACCGTAGACACCGACAGCCGAGGAAGATGTGGTGAAGATCGCGCCTATTGGGGTGGGCGTCCCTTCAATCGCGTCCGGCTTCCACGCATGGAACGGGATTATCGCGGCCTTAAGGGCGAAACCACCTATTATCAGGCCAAGGGCGATCATGAAGACTGGAGAATGAGAAATCTTCAGGGCGAGGTCAGCGAAATTGAGCGTCCCCGTAACCCCGTATAACAACGCGATTCCAAGGAGGATGAAAGAACTTCCGAAAGACCCGATTATGATGTATTTGAAAGCGCCTTCTATCGCGTCCTCGTCAAGGAAAAACGAGACCAGCCCGTAGGAAGCGATGGAGAGGATCTCGAAGAAAACGTACATGTTGAATATATCGCCTGTTAAAGACACCCCGAGCAGACCCGCTGTCATCAAACATAAGAGCGTGTAGAAACGATGCTTCCTCTCCTTTATGTATTTTATCGAGTATATTGCGACCAGGGAGGAAATACCTGTTATCAAAAGTCCTATGAACAGGCTCAACCCGTCCATCACCCAGACTATCCCGAAGGGAGGAACCCACCCGCCAAACCTGACTATCGTTATCTGGTCTTGGAAAAAAAGGAGGACCATCATGAAGAATGAAACGAGTATCGCTCCTATCGCTATTAAATCCCTTTTAAGGACCAGCATAAGGAAAGACGAAACTATGAGGATCGAAATGATATACTCCAACATATTAACCACTCAGCTTGTTCATCTTATCGGTGTTCAACGTATTCAGGTGTCGAAACGCGAGTATCGCTATGCTTAGGGCAAGTGCTGTCACGCTCAACTGTATCACTATCGAGGTGAGGACGAGTGCCTGCGGCAAGGGGTCGACAGCACGTGCTGCGAAACCCACAAGATTCGCCTGGGTTATTATAGGAGCGATACCGCCCTCTCTGAAACCTATGGAGATGAGCAGGAGATGGATTGAATTAGTGAATATCGCTAAACCTATTACCTTCTTTATGAGGTTCTTTTTGACTACCACGCAATATATCCCCACAACCGCGAGCAATGCGCTCGTTATTAACGTTTCCAGCATGTTCACTCCTTTATCATTAAAAACACGATCAGCGTCAGGGCGCACATCACCATTATGCCCCCCACGACATTGAGCGAGAGAATTTCGGGCGCACTCCAAAACCCGAACATTTCCACCTCTGAAACAACGTATTCCCTTATGAATGATTCGTAAAGCAGGAGAATAACGATTATCATCGCTACGATCCCTTCCATTATGTGAAGGGTCTTTTCCCTCACAAGCATTTCAGCCCTTTTTATCCCGAACGCAACGGCAATCAAAGCGAACCCCGAGGCGACAATCGCTCCCCCAGGGAATGAACCCCCTGGGGTTAGGTGGCCATGAAATATTATGAAGAAACCCAGCAATATTATGAAAGGGAAAATCCCCTTTGCAATCGTTCGTATTATCACGTCCATTATCCCATCTTCCTCGTGAGCTTTAAACCGAAAACTATGATAGTGAAAACCCCGACTGCCGCTGTAAACAAAACCGTTTCCTCCCCTAACGTGTCAAAACCCCTGAAATCCCAGACTATTGAACTTACGAGATTCGCTGAACCGGTTTCCTTCGCCCCTTCCTCTATGTAATACCTCGCTACATCCCTGCTCTCCCAGTTGTTGAAAACAGGCGAAATCATCACGCTGACCATCGAGATGAACAAAATGATGATGCAAAGATAAAGAACGACGCTTCTTAGAATCATTCTTCATGCCTCCTCGTCTTCTTTATGGCTATCACGTAAATCAGGGTCGTTAGGCCAGCGTTAACAGCTGCCTCCGTTATCGCGATATCGGGCGCCTGCAAAAAAACGAAGAGCAGCGCGAGGTTCATCGAAACAACCGCAAGAAATATCACGGAGAAGAGAAGATCCTTGGAATAGACAGTTAACAAAGCGAAAACTATAAGGGGTATGGAAAATAAGACGAGTATCATATTAATTATATATTCCGAGGTATAAATTAAGGTTTTTCCTCTCCTCTGGCGAGCTCCTGTATTTCAACACCGAGTTCGTTCATTTGTTTTAAGATCCTCTCCATTTGTGCCTGTATTTCCTCGCCCGCCCTTTCGAGTTCTTTGACCCTTTTCTCAAGTAATGATTTCGCGGCAGCTGCCTCTTTGTTTACGAATACCCCAGCTCCTACGTTCAAGAGCATCTCGTTGCTCTCCGTTATCTTACCCTTCCCGTAACACCCGCTGCCCAGAGGGAGGAATATCTCGTTCTTTTCGCCCATACCCTTCAGATCATCTATGGACATGATTGTCGATTTGACCTCGATAAACTGCTGTTCAACGAGCTGCATCTGCTGTTTAAGACTCTCTAGGTTTTGGTTCAGAAGCTGGTAGAGGACATACTTCTCCTGGAGTTTCTCCTTTGACATGAAAATCACGTAATAATAAATTCGGGTTCTTATTTAAATACACGCTTATTTTCAACCTCGAAAAGCAGGGCTAAAGCAGTTTCAGATTTTTCGTTATCCTGTTTATTTTCTCCTCTTTTGCCGGTCCGATGCCCATCGCTGTCACAGTCCCCGGCCTGATCTGTGTTCTACCGGCATCACGAACTACAGAATAAGGGATCTTCGCCCTTTTCACATTCTCCTTTATCCTCATGAACTCTTTAATGTCCTTCACCCCGACCACAACCTTTTTCATCCCCTCCGCTTCCCATCCAATTACGTCCTTTGTATACGCTTTCTTGTACGCTTCAAGGGAGGCGTGCGCTACCTGCGCGGCGATCTTCCCCTTATCCATTTTCAGGTCCTTCCTGACCACGATCACCTGCTTGTACATGAAAATCACTAATTATAGAAATAGATATACCGAAATAAAAATAAAGAAAGGAGTAAAAAATACCAAGGGTAAGTGACTATACCACTTAACTGATAACGCCGGTCACAGTCCCCGTGTCCGTGTGATTATAACCGCCTGAGCTGTAGAGCAATGAAACCCCGACTGAATAGCTTGTCCCTGC
>CBEVTC010000034.1:0-8767 GCA_965552715.1 uncultured archaeon
CCAATAGGGGTGCGTGTATTTTGAAAAGAACTTCTCGGGGTGCGGCATCAGGCCGAAGACGTTCCCTCCGCTGTTGCAGATCCCCGCTATGCCGTTCATTGAACCGTTCGGGTTATCCACGTACCTGAAAACCACCCGGTCGTTCTCCTCGAGCATTTTTAGGATATCGGGAGAAGCGACGAATTTCCCCTCGCCGTGGTTTACGGGAACGAATATCCCGTTTTTGATCCCTTTCGTGAAGATGCACTTCCCGTTATTTACATGTTTCAACCGGACCCACCTGTCTATGAAATACCCCGAATCATTGGAGGCGAGCGTTGCTTCCTGTTCCCCGAAATCCCCGAATGCGGGAAGCAGACCGGCCTTCACTATCGCCTGGAATCCGTTACAGATCCCTATCACGAGCTTCCCTTCCTCTATGAATTTTTTCAGGTCCCCGCTCAGTTTGTATCTCAGAAGGTTGGCGAGGATCTTCCCGGCCGCCACATCATCACCGTGCGCGAATCCCCCGGGTATTGCGAGTATTCCGAAATTCTCGAACGATTCCTTCCCTTTCATTATATCGTTGACATGGACCAGCGAGACTTCCGATCCCGCCAGCTTGAAGGCGTGAACGGTCTCCTCATCGCAGTTCGTCCCGTCCACGCGCAAAACCATCGTCCTTACCATATTTTCACCAGTCAAACGTCTCCTTCCACGCTTTTTTCAAATCCTCTGTTTTTTCGTTCACTATCTCGTTCCCGTTCAAACCGGTTATCACGAGATTCCTTTCTCCTGTGACTTCACCCGCCCTTGAGGCGTGGTCGCCCATTATCTTCTCGAATTCCTTTTCCTTTCCTTTTTCAACCTCTACCAAGAACCTCGAATTGCTCTCGGAGAAAAGGATTTTGTAGTTCTTGTTGATCCCATCGTGAGGGATCTGTTTCAGATCCATCCTCATCCCGAGATCCCCTGCAAAGGACATCTCGCTTGACGTGACCACCAGGCCTCCTTCCGAGCAGTCGTGGCAGGAGCGAACGAATCCCTTGTCTATCGCCTTTATCAGCCTGTCCATGGTTTGCTTGGCCTTCGGGAATTCAACCCCTGGAATCCTTCCGCCCTTCAGCCCTTTAATCATGTAGTAATGTGAACCTCCCATCTCGTCGTTTGTTTCCCCGACCGCGTATACTGGATTCCCTTCTTCCTTAAGGTCCATCGTTATCGCTTTCCGTATGTCCGGGGTTATCCCTACCGCGGTTACGACAAGCGTGGGAGGAATAGAAATCGTGTCTTCGCCAACGCTGTATTCGTTGTAAAGCGAGTCTTTCCCTGAAATGAAAGGCGCTTCGAATCCTTTCGCCCCCTCGTAGCAAGCCCTCGCGGCCTCTACGAGCATCCCCAGCCGGTCGGGCTTTTCCGGGTTGCCCCATGAGAAGTTGTCAAGCAATGAAATCCTCCGCCCACCGCAGCATACGTTGTTCCGCATCGCCTCGTCTATCGCCGAGAGCGCCATCTTATAAGGATCTTTCGAAAACCTTGGGTTGTGTCCGTTCGAGACCACGATCCCCGTCCATTCATTGTAAAGGGGGCGAAGAACGCACGCGTCCCCGGGTCCTCCCAAACCATGCAGGGGTTTCACAACGGTTTTCGCCTGCACTTCATGGTCGTACTGCCTTATGACCCATTCCTTGCTCGCTATGGTGTGGGAACGGAGTATTGATTTCAACTCTTCACCGAAATCCTCGGAGTCCTCGATATCCGGGTCTTGTCCTTCTTCCGCCTCGAATTCCGCCTTCCTGACAACCTTTGGAATTTCCCCGTGCAGGAAGCCCATGTCAACTTCCCCCACAACATTTCCCTCGAACATAAGCGTTAGTTTCCGGTCTCCTGTGAACTCGCCGATGACCGTCGCCTCCGTGTTCTCTTCCCTGAACATTTCGAGTATCTCCTCCACGTTCTCTTCAGGGACAGCAAGTAGCATCCTCTCCTGCGCCTCGGAAACCCATATCTCCCAGGGCTCGAGGCCTTCGTATTTTAAGGGGACTCTTTCCAGGTGAACCCTCGTCCCTATATTCTTTCCCATCTCCCCGACCGCCGAACTCAATCCTCCTCCCCCGCAGTTGGTTACGCTCGAATATAAAGGTTTTGAATTCCTGTCCCTTGCCCTCAGCAGCCCGTCCAGAACGCGCTTCTCCTCGATCGCGTTGCCTATCTGGACGGCTCCGCTAGAGGTTTTCTCGGATTCCGTTGAAAGCTCGAGTGAAGCGAAGGTCACGCCGTGTATACCGTCCCTTCCCGTCCTCCCCCCGACCAGGACTATCCTGTCCCCGGCTTTGGGGTCGCGGATGTATTTCTCGTTAGGCATTATCCCGAGGCATCCTGCGTACACAAGAGGGTTGCCTATGTAACCTTCATGAAACCCGAAACCGCCGTTCGCCGTCGGGATCCCCATCCTGTTGCCATAATCGCGAATCCCCGCGACAACCCCTTTCATGAGGCGTTTTGGGTGTATAACACCTGAAGGGAGTTTGTCATGCGGGTAATCCGGCGGTCCGAAAAACAGGATGTCCGTCGAGAGTATGGGTTTTGCCCCCACACCCATCACATCGCGGAAGACGCCTCCGGATCCCGTTCCCGCCCCGCCGTAAGGGTCAAGCGCTGTCGGGTGGTTATGCGTCTCTACTTTAACAGCAATGTCGTATTTGTCGTTGAACTTCACTATCCCCGCGTTGTCCTCGAAAACGCACACGCACCAGGGGAGAGCGAGCTCTTTTGTTGCCTTCATTATATAAGATTTCAATAAACTGTCTATTTTCTCTCCTTTGTATTCTATCAAACCATTGAACGTCTTGTGGATGCAATGTTCTGACCAGGTTTGAGCGAGGGTCTCGAGTTCAATATCAGTAGGGTTCCTCCCTAGTTTTTTGAAATATTCCTGTATCTTCTTCATCTCCTCAAGGTTTAGGGCGAGCATGAACTTTTTCGAGATTTCGATAAGTTCGTTGTCTTTCTTCCCTGATATCCCGATTTCTTTCGACATCTACAACCTCCGGTATCTGTATGTTTGTATCAGTTCGTTAGCCAAACACTTTTCGCATATAGTTTTCAGTTCGTTTTCGCTTATTTCCCCGCTTATCACGTAGGTTGACCCGGTCCTGACTTTTGCCTTTCCAACGCCCAGAACCTCCAGCGCCTTCTCGACAGAAAGCCCAACCGCGTCCATCACCCCGGGCCTGAAGAAGACCTCGACAACCCATACGTTTCGCTTTCCCACGAGATTTGGAATGTGCTTCCCGTCCTCCCCGAAACGATCTGAATTGAAGTATTGAATAACGGAGTCAACAAGAAGCTCCTTCCCTATCTTGTTTATTTCTTCCCGGGGGATTTCGCCCTCGATCACGTACGTCTGGAGTGTTTTAACGTCTTTGACCTTCGAAATCCCCAGATCAAAAATTTCGGATTTCGTGTTCTCTCCGGGAGGATCCCTCTGCCCGTCCCTGTAACCAATACCAACAACCCACATAGTATCAATAGAATAAGTATGAACTCAAAGAATAAAAATTTAAAACTTTCTATCAATTTCTAAAAGCGTAAGTGATTGATATGGGAAACGATCGTGTATACTTCGCTAACTTTGAGCATGGGGTACGCATGCCTATCAATATAAATCCTTACATGCCAAAAGCCTGCTTAAACCCCCCTCTAAGTACATTTGAACATAACGGCAGAACAATAGAGATATATAAGACTGGTTCATTCAAAGAAAAAATCCACATTTTAAGTGATAGTATCAAGGTAACAAATCGTAAAGAAGCGATGGAAATTGCCGAACACATTCCTGTTAAAGATATGGAACCGAGCGTCGCCTATTACGGAAGTCATAAACATGGAGAATTAAAAATTAATTTGAGGGGAGGGAAATTGCTTAAAATTTTCGGACTAAATGCTTACAAAAGTGACAAGATTGAGGATATAATTGTAAGGCTAAATCCTTTGAATAAGAAACTTACTATTTACGAGAAAGTTCTTGTACCAAAAGAAGAGGGAATGGAGACTTTAGTTACTAAATTTAAACCTATCACCAATGGGAAGAAGGGAAAGGAGATTCTAAAAAAAGTTGAACTTAAAGATGGAGATAAATTCGCACCTTTCATTGTTCAAGGAATTTAAGCCTGTAAATGTCCTAAATTAATTTTTAATCCAAACCCTATTTATTAAACATGAAGCACAAAATCCGCAAGAAGATCCTCTCAGTCAGGGAAAGCCACAAAAAAGAGGAGAGGTTCTGCAAGGATTGCGTGATAAAGGACAAATTCTTCTCGCTTTCCGAATTCAAGAAGGCGA
Organism: uncultured archaeon; assembly: GCA_965552715.1. Taxonomy (GTDB): domain Archaea; phylum Aenigmatarchaeota; class Aenigmatarchaeia; order QMZP01; family QMZT01; genus JAZGEG01. Next base: position 4,324 of record CBEVTC010000034.1, read on the forward strand.
GGATAATCCTTTTCTACGTCTCGATAAAGGGAGAGGTCAGGACGGATAAGATGATATCGGAGTCGCTCGACGAGGGGAAGAGGATACTCGTTCCCTTCGCTGACATCAAGAAAAAAAGGCTTCTCATATCCGAGATAAACGATCTCGACGATCTGTCTCCGGGGGCGTTCGGCATACCCGAGCCGAAAAGCCCGAAGGAGTTCCCTCTGGAGAAGATCGATCTCGTCGTGATCCCTGGAATAGCTTTTGACAGGAAGGGGAATCGCGTGGGTTATGGAATGGGCTTCTACGACAGGTTCCTTAAAACCTTGAAACCCCACATCCCCTTGATCGCCCTGGCCTACGACCTACAGATAGTGAGCCGCATCCCCACGGACGGGAAGGACGTCCGCTTGCATAAGATAATAACCGAGAAAGAGATCATTGAATGCTAATTCCGCTTCATGTTCTCGTTGAATTCCCTTCCGAACCTGGCTTTCTTTTCGAACCACAACTCCCTCGCTTCCGCGACCGTGAAAAGCGAACCGGTCACCAGAACGAGGTCGTTTTTGTTCGCGAGTCCCTCCGCCTTCTTAACAGCGTTTTTAACGTCGTCGAAAATCAAAAAAGGTTTTTCGTGTTTTTCTACTTCCTTCCGTAAGATTTCGAGGTCAGCCCCCCTGCCCATAACCTTGTGCTTCGTGAGAATGAAAAAATCCGTTTTCTTCGAAATCTCTTTTATCATCTCAGAGATTGACTTGTCCTTCGAAATTCCAAGAACCGTGTAGAGTTTTTCGTAATCGAGTAAATCTAGAGATTCTTGAAGGCTTCTTAAAGATTCCTGATCCTTTGCCCCGTCAAGCAAAACTAGCGGTCGCTTGTTGACGATCTCAAACCTCCCCGGCCATTTAACTTTTTCAAGTCCATTTTTTATGGCTCTCGCAGGAATTTTTTCCTTTAGAGATTTGATCGCCGTGAGCGCGCAACCAATATTCCTCAACTGGAATTTCCCCGCTAATGGGACGAAAATATTCGAGCCTTCGAGATCAAAGCTGTTTCCTTTCGAATCTGACTTAGCGTTTTCCGGTTTGATCCCTTTCAGGAATCTCGCTTTCCTCTCACTGCATATCTCTTTCAGGATTCCGAGGACTTTTGGGTTCTCCGATCCCGTCACGAGGATTCCGTTCTCTTTTATTATCCCCGCCTTTTCCTTCGTGATCTTTCCGATGGTTTTCCCCAGGATGTCCGTGTGTTCGAGGGAAACGTTCGTTATTACCGATACGTCTGGAACCACAACGTTGGTCGCGTCCAGTCTCCCTCCCAACCCGACCTCGAGAACAGCGAAATCGATTTTTTTCTCCCTGAAATATTCGAATGCAAGGGAGGTTACGAATTCGAAAAATGTCGGGCTCTCGGTTTCCTTTCCAACGTTATCAACGAAAGGCTTTATCTTTTCAGCGAACCTCACGAAATCCCTCTCTGAAATCCTCTTTCCGTTTATTGTTATCCTCTCAGTGAAGTCCCAGAGATGTGGTTTCGTGAATACCCCGACCTTGTAACCCGCTTCCTTGAGGATCGATCCAAGCATAACGCACGTCGAGCCCTTCCCGCTCGTCCCCCCGACAACGATAGAGCGAAAACTACTCTCGGGGTTCCCGAGCAGGGAGAGCAAACGACCGATCCTGCCCAGGCCGAGCTTTATACCGAACATGTTCAGATGTTGTATGTAATCCTTGGCTTGTTCGTAATTCATAAAAATAATGCGAGTTTAATTTTTTAATGCTTGAACATCCTTCTTCCCGTAAAGATCATCGCTATCCCGAAACGGTCGCATGCTTCTATGATCTCTTTATCTTTAACAGAATCGCCCGGCTGAATGATGTAGCGGATTCCGTTTTTGTTCGCTTCCTCTATCGAATCAGGGAACGGGAAGAAAGAATCGCTCGCGAGAACGCATTTCGAAATCTCGTTTTCATCAAGTTTCATGTTCTTTATGTTTTCTTTCGCCTTCTCTACCGCTATCTTTAGCGACCCTACTCGATTGGGCTGCCCGGCTCCCATGCCGATCACATGGTAAAATCCGGGCTTGTATTCTCTCGTAATAACGATCGCGTTTGACTTCGTGTGTTTGCAGGCAAGGCAGGCGAATCTAGCGAGAGATTTCTTGTCTTCGGGGAACTTCGCTTTCGTAACAACCTTGAAATCTTCTTTTTTCGAATATCCCGTGTCCCTGTCCTGTTCCAGCAGGCCTCCTGAAAGGAAGCGGTATTGCGTCTTTTCCACATCGAAATCATGAATTTCAAGGAGTCTCAGGTTCTCCTTGTCTTTTAGGATTCGTTTCGCATCTTCCTCGAATCCCGGGGCGATCAGGACTTCCACAAATTTGTCCTTTAGGAATTCGGCTGTTTCCCTTTTAACTGGTTTTGTGAAGGCTATGACGCTCCCGAAAGCCGAGACAGGATCGCCATTCCAGGCAGCCTTTAACGCTTCGGTCAGGTTTTCACCTGTTGCGTAACCGCAGGGATTCGTATGTTTCACAATAACTGCCCCTCTTCCGTTCAGATCATTCGCCGCTTCCACCGCACTCTCCGCGTCGACGTAGTTGTTGTAGGACATTTCCTTCCCCTGGATTTGTTTCGCGTTCACTAGTGATTCCCCCAAATCACTTCTGAACAATTTCGCTTTCTGGTGCCAGTTCTCCCCGTAACGGAGAGCCTTGCCTCCCGAGAATTTCAGCCTCACGATGTCCTCGTCGGCGAATCTCTTACTGAGGAATCTGTCTATCTCAGAATCGTAGTCGGCGGTTCTCCTGAAGGCTTGCAGAGCGAACGACTTTCTTGTTTTGATATCGATGTCGCCCTTGGTTTTCAGCTGGGTTACGACATTATTATATTCTTCCGGGTCCGTGACGACGACGACGTCCTTGTAGTTCTTGGCCGCTGCCCTGATCAAACTGGGTCCGCCTATGTCTATGTTCTCGATCGCTTCTTCGATCTTCACGTCCGGGTCCTCAACGGTTTTCTCGAACTGGTAGAGGTTCACGACAACCATGTCTATAGTCTGGATGTCGAGATTCCCGATCTGTTTCATATGCTCTTTGTTCTCCCTGACCGCGAGTATACCTCCGTGTATTTTCGGGTGGAGCGTGCGAACCCTCCCATCCATGATCTCAGGGAAGCCCGTGTAGTCCCCGATGTACGTCACTTTCACTCCTTTCTCTTTCAGAAACTTAGCCGTCCCCCCGGTCGATATAATTTCTATCCCCAGGTTTGCGAGGGACTTTGCGAGCTCAATAATTCCCTTCTTGTCCGTCACGGAAATCAAAGCTCGCTTTATTTTCATTTCGCTATCTTCACCCTGTTCCCTTCAACCTTTATCTTCCCCTCCCCGAACTTCCGGATGGTTTCGACCAGGATCTCCTGTTCCGCCTGCTGGACCTTCGCCTTCAGGGTATCGGGCGTATCGCTGTCCTCCACCATAACGGGTTTCTGCATTATTATCGGTCCTTTGTCAACCTGAGGCGTCACGAAGTGGAGCGTGCATCCCGTGACTTTTAACCCCTTGTTCAGAACCTCCTCGTGCACGCTCGTGTCCATCCCTCCAGCGAACAGCGGGAGCAAAGAAGGATGGATGTTCATCACCCTGTTCTCGTAATGCTTGCAGAACCATGGTGAAACTATCCGCATGAAGCCTATCAGCAGAATCAGTTCCGCTCCTCTCTCGTCGAATTCCTTAGCAGCCGCCTTGTCGAAAAGTATCCTTCTCTTCCCCACGTATTCTATATCTATGGCCTCTATACCGTGCTCCCTCGCCCTCTCGAGTATAAACGCATCCTCCTCATTCGAAATCACGCAGACGATCTCCGCATCTAATTCACCGCGTTCAATCGCGTCTATTATCGCTTGCATATCCGACCCCTTTGTCGAGCCCAAAACACCTATCTTTAACGTCATTTTCCCAACCTCCTTTCAGCTGAAATAATCGTGTTCTCCAGGACCATTGAAACCGTGAGCGGTCCCACGCCCCCGGGAACGGGAGTTATGCGCGACGCTTTTTCTTTCACCCTTTCGAAATCCACGTCCCCGCAGAGCCCGTTTTCCGTCCGGTTCATCCCGACGTCTATCACAACCGCCCCTTCCTTTACCATTTCCCCCGTTATTAGTTTCGGTTTGCCGACCGCTGCGACAAGTATGTCCGCGTTTTTGGTGTGTTTTTCTAGGTCTTTTGTTTTCGAATGGCAAACCGTGACTGTCCCGTTCCTTTTTAAAAACATCATGGAAACGGGTTTCCCCACTATGTTGCTCCTCCCGACGACCACTACGTTTTTACCCTCTACTCTTATCCTTTCGCTCTCCAGCATTTTCATTATCCCTTTGGGCGTGCACGGCTCGAATTTCGCTTCGCCTGCGAAAAGGTTCCCGAGGTTGTAGGTTGTCAGACCATCCACGTCCTTTTCCGGGCACAC
>CBEVTC010000035.1:0-8604 GCA_965552715.1 uncultured archaeon
GAGCCTATCACGTCCTTGTAGCCGCAGGAATCGCATATCCAGATCGGTAAAGGGATTCCCCAGAACCTTTGAACGGATACGGCCCAGTCTATCGCCCCTTCTATCCAGTTATGGAAACGTTCTCTCGCGAATTCGGGCAGCCAATTCACACGCTTGTTTTCGTTCAACATCTTCTCCTTTATCATATCTATCGTGAAGAACCATTGCTTGCTCAGCCTGAAGAGCAAGGGAGCCTTACACCTCCAGCAGAGCGGATAAGAATGGGTGATCTTAATAGACGTTAGGAGATATCCCCCTTCATCAAGATAGTCTATTATCCTGTGGTCAGCATCCTTGACGTACATGCCTGAGAACTCCCCCGCCTCCTCCGTGAGCTTCCCTTCGTCATCCACAGGAGAAACCTTCGGGAGCTTGTAATGCTCACCAACCCGGAAATCGCTCTCCCCGTGTCCTGGAGCTGTATGAACACATCCGCTCCCCGCCTCCATTGTCACGAAATCCTCAACGTTTTCCTTGTCCGCTTTCGAAACTTTGCCTTTTGCAAAAACCTTGCTGGAAACCCCTTTCTTGAACAGGGGAATCGAAAGGATTATTTGATGGGCGTTTTTCTTCTTCCTGAGATCCTCTTGCAGGGGAATCCTCATAACGGGCTCGTACTTCATTCCCTCGAGCTTCCTCCCCTTGAACTTCTCAACCACCTTGTAATTCTCGATTCCTATTTCCTTGAACACATCCTTCAAGCGTTTCTCAGCGAGTATGTAATATTCGCTCCTAACCTTTGCCTTAACGTAAGTTTCGTCCGGGTGAACCGCTATCGCCACGTTCGCCGACAGAGTCCAGGGAGTGGTAGTCCATATCAGAATAAAGGTGAAATCCTGTCCGAGAATCGGGTATTTAACATATATAGAGTAATCGCTCACGTCCTTGTAGGAATCCGTAACCTCGTATCCGGAAAGCGTTGTCTCGCAATGAGGACACCAGTACACGGGTTTCTCCCCCTCCACCAGCATCCCCTTCTCCCAGAGCCTTTTCACGGTCCACCATCCGGATTCGAGGTAATAATTCTTGTAGGTCATGTAAGGATCGATCCACCCTCTCCACGCCCCTAGCTTCTTGTAAGTATTCATCCAGATGTCTTTGTTCCCCTCTGCGAGTTTCTTGCATTCCTCTATGAATCTGTCTATCCCGATCTTTTCGATAATCTCCTTCTTTGACTTTATCCCGAGTTTTTTCTCCACCGCGTTCTCTATCGGAAGCCCTCCACAATCGAATCCGGGCTGCCACCAGGATTGGAATCCCTGCATTGTCCGGAACTTCGACCATATGTCCTTGGTGGTGGTCGTTTTGACATGCCCCACGTGAGGGACGCCATTCACGTAAGGAGGACCGTCCAGAAGGAAGAACTTCTTCTTTTTGCTATCGAACTTCACGATCTGGTCGGGGATTTTATTCTTTATCCAGAACTTCAGAATCTCCTCCTGCATTTTCATGGGATCGTATTTTTCCATCCGTGACACCTGCCAATATTGAATAATAAAAGTTTAAAAAAGAACGCTAATAAATCTAAGCCCTTAAAATCAATCATGGAGTTCGAAAAGCTCGGTTTGGTTGTCGTAATTATCCTGGCGGGTTTCGCGTTGTTTATCGCGGGAACGTCGGGTCTGGCAGGAAACATAGCGAATGATGTCGGTTTCTATATGAACCCAATAGCAGGTCTAGTGTTCCTCATTATCTTCGTGATAGCGGTCTTCCTTGTAATGAGGGGATTGACGCCTGAGGCGTGAAATTAACCAATTTAAATCCTAACCCCAATTCTTAAAAGGTGAGCGAATGAGAGAAGACTTTCGCTGCGTTTCCTGCGGGCACAGTTTCGAATATGACTTTTCGAAAGGAAAGGAAAAGACGGTTAACTGCCCCAAGTGCAGTCAGATGTGGAAGATCGAGAGCAAAACCGGAAGGTTCCGGCTTTTGATGTGGATCTGAAATACGATCAGCCCTTTATAACCTCAGGTATCTTTTCTACTATATCCGTTGCTAGGAGTCCGGACCCTTTCTCCTTCGCTGCGAGATCCCCTGCCTTTCCCGTTATGTAAGCTGAAGCGCATGCCGCCTTGAACTGGGAAACCCCTTGGGCGAGCAGGCCCCCGCAAACCCCCGTGAGAACATCACCAGTCCCCCCCGTTGTCATGCAGGGGTTTCCTGTCTTGTTCATGGCTGTCTGCTTCCCGTCCGAAATTATGTCCACCGCTCCTTTCAGGAGGACTGTGGATCCTATCTTTTTCGCGAACCTTTCGACAAGTTTCGCCCGGCCGACTATGTCGTGTTTCGGCTTCTCCCCGCTTATGTGGTAGAATTCGTACGCGTGCGGTGTAAGGACGAAATTCCCACCGAGCCTTTTCTTTTTAAGAACCTTTATCGCATCCGCGTCTATAACGCACGGTTTCTTGATCTTCCCCACGAACTTCTTAACGAAACCTTCCGTCTCCTTCTCCGTTCCTAAACCAGAACCAATGCACACCGCGTCGAATTTCTTTACGAGGTAATCGATTTCTTTAGCGTGATTCATTGAGACAAAATCCCCTTCCAGAGGCTCGGTTATCAGGTTAGGGGAGAACTTCGCTATTATGTCCGCCGCCCTCTCGGGAGCCGCGACCAGAACCAAGTCAACTCCAGCCCGTAAGGAAGCGATCGCTGAATAAGCGACCAGGGCAGGCGCTCCAGTATACCTCTTCGACCCTCCAATAATCAGGAGCTTTCCGAAATCCCCCTTGTGTGACCACTCAGGCCTTTCCTTGTAGATCTCCTTCAGAATAGAGCCTTTAACATCTAACATGATTATTTTTTGCTTTCTGGATTAAAAAATGATCGGCCGGCGCTTTGGGTTCCTGTCGGAAGTGGTTCTGGATTTACCCACGCTTGCCGAAACGTTCCGCGACGTCAACCAGCCTGTTCGCATACCCTCTCTCGTTGTCGTACCAGGACCAGACCGTTACCTGCTTCCCGCTCACCACGTTTGTCAGGGGCTTGTCTATTATCCCTGATTCCTTTCTTCCTATTATGTGGGAGGAGACAATCTCCTTTTCGGTGCATGCCAGTATTCCCTTCAGATTCCCGTCACATTCTTTGTCGAATACCTTGTTGACCTCTTCCTCATTAGTTTCCTTCACCACTTCAGCTATCAGGCCAACGATCGAACCTGTGAGAGCCCCGGGAACACGAAAAGCCACAGCGTCAAGCTTGCCGTCGAGTTCGGGTATGATCTTCCCGACCGCTTTCGCCGCTCCTGTTGACGTGGGTATTATGTTATTTATGAGCGAACGAGCGCGCCTGAGGTCCTTGTGCGAGCTGTCAAAAATATTCTGGTCATCCGTGGGGGCGTGAACCGTTATTACGAAACCCCTCTTTATCCCCCAGTTGTCGTTCACGATCTTGATAACCGGAGCTATCGCGTTTGTTGTACAAGAAGCGCAATCTATCACCTTCTCGTTTTCCGGTATCTTGTCCGTTACGCCCAGAACGACCGAAGTCTCGATACCTCCCTTACCGGGAGCAGAGACAATAACCTTCCGAGCGCCTGCCTTCAAGTGACCCTCAACCTGTTCCCTCTTTCTGAAAAAACCCGTGGATTCTATGACCACATCTACTTCATGCCTTTTCCAGGGGAGCTTCGAAAGGTCTCCCCTGTTGTTGTACAGATATACTTTCTGGCCTGACAATTCTATCCAAGCGTTCCCTTCCTCATCCCTTCCGTGGGGTATGTGGTTGAAGTGGTGTCCGTGGGTAGAATCGAAACTCAGCAGTTCAGCGAAGAATTCGACTCCCTTGTCGTCTTCCACGCCTCTCACGCCGTTTATAGCGACGAGTTCAAGGTCTGTCTTGCCTTCTCTCTTCCTCTCAATCCACGACCATATGAAATTCTTCCCCGTCCTTCCGGGACCGTTCAAAGCGATTTTTATTGTCATAATCAACCAACTCTTACTTTTTTAATAGATCACCATAACGTTTATAAGAATCTTTAAGAGCTTCCATTCCGGGGAACTTCTCTTTCGTTATGAAATCCACGAACGCTCCCCCGCCAGTGGATATATGGGTCATCCTTTCCATCATGTTTAGCTTTTGCATCGCAGCTATCGAATCTCCCCCTCCCACTAACGTTTTTGCGTACAGGCCGGAGATGAAACTCGCCATGTAGAGCGTTCCCTTCTCGTAGGGCTTCTTCTCGAACTTCCCCAGCGGGCCCGCCCATATGACTGTTTCCGCATTTCTTAAAATGTCCTTGTAGCGAACGATCGTTTCAGGACCTATATCCATTATCTTCATATCCTTGGTTATCTCTTCAATGGGAAAGGGTTCGGCCTCCATTTCGTTTTCCACCATCGCATCCACGGGAAGAACGATTTTTCCCCCTCCTCTCTTGAGTAGCTTTTTGGCTTCGTTAACAAGCGTTTCATCGTATTTTGAATTGCCTATTTCAAAACCCTTCGCTTTCAGGAAAGTGTTCCCTAACACACCTCCCATTAGTATCTTGTCAACCTTCGGGATGAGATTCTCTATGGCGAGCATCTTGTCCCCTTTCGCTCCTCCGATTATCGCGATGTAAGGTTTTTCGGGGTTCTGGACTATGCTGTTTATCATGTCCACTTCCCTCATGAAGCTCAAGCCGCAGCAACCGGGCATGAATTTCGGGATGCCTGTGATGGAGGCGTGGTTTCGGTGGGAGGCCGCGAAAGCTTCGTTAACATAAACGTCCCCAAGGTCCGCTAACTTTTTGGCGAACCCCTCTCTTTTAGAATCATCCTTTTCCTTTTCCTCGGGGTAGAACCTCACGTTTTCTAGAATAACGATATCCCCCGGTTTCATCTTCTTGACTTCTTCCTGCACGAAATCCTCGGTGCACCCGTCAAGCTTTTTGACGTGTTTCCCCAGAAGCTTGGAAAGCCTGTCAGCGACTACGTTCATCCTGAGTTCCTTCTCCCTGTTCTCAGGCCTTCCCAGATGTGCGATAAGAACGAGTTTTCCGTTTTTATTGAGAATGTAATTCAGTGTCTTGAGGGTGATGCTTATTCTGGTGTGATCCGTCACCTTCCCCTCCTTACCCAAAGGAAGGTTGTAATCAACTCTCATTATAACTGTTTTCCCATTGACGTTCACGTCTTTGACACTCTTAAGCTCCATCATATCCCTGAATCCCAAAGGTATGATAATGTAATATATTGTATGAAATCCTTAAAAACCTTACGTGTGCGAAAATTTAACCATTACATGTTTCTTCTTTTCCCTCCCCCTGCTTATGTAAACGAACTGGACATCTTTCGAAACCTTGTACCCCTTTAGATTCGAATTCCTCAAGAGTTCGACAACCTCGCTCTTCGTGTAGGATGAACTGAAGGAGGACTTCATCTCCTCGTAAATCCTGTCGTTTTTCACGGCGTAGGAAATGGTTTTCAGGATAGGCATCATCACGTTGAACGCATCCCTCCTCAGATCACCGATTATAAATGCTCCATTGGTTTTCATTACCCTCTCCATCTCGTTAAAAACCTTTACAGGGTTTTCCCAGTGGTGCATGTCGAACCCGCTTATCACGAGGTCGAAAGTCCTGTTCTCGAAAGGAAGCGATTCCCCCTTCCCTAACAGCCATTTGATCTTCCCCTCCACCATATACTCCTCTGCGAATTTCTTCGAAATCTCCAAGGATTTCACGGAATCCTGGAAACTCGTTATCTTGAAATTGTAATCCTGTTTAGCGAGCGCTATCGAACATAAACCGAACTGCGTCCCGAGATCGAGCATTCGCCCTTCGCTCACCCCCAAGTCCAGAGAGGAAAAAACCAGATTCTCATAAAAATAATTGAATTTATCCCTGGCGATTTTCGAGAAATCCTCTGCATTATCCGCCCTGTAAACGAGATCAACAAGCCTATCCTTTACCCTGTTGAGAATGATCTCCTCGGACTTCTTACTTAATGCTAAGCTTTTTTCTTGCATCCTTGCTCATCCTTTCAGGGGTCCATGGAGGATCAAAAACCATTTCCACCTCGACGTCCACGTCATCGAATGTTGACTTCAGAGCGCTCTCGACCTCGTGGACGAACATCGAATGCATGGGGCAGCCTGGGTTCGTAAGGGTCATCTTTATGTGTATTTTCTTCCCTTTGATGTCCACCCCGTAAATGAAACCCAGATCTACGATGTTTATCCCTATCTCCGGGTCAATCACGTTCTTGAGAACTTCAAGAATCCTTTCTTTCGTAACCCCGGTCATAATCCAAACCTTTTAAACCGAATTTGAAAATTTGACTTGGGGATTTAAATTAGTTATTACTTAACCCTTCATAACTTCAAATCTTAATAAACTTGTTTACGTATTAATAATAAACAGGAGAGGTAGGCCTTCGAGCTTGTCTTGAATGTTGATGCGAATGCTGGATGAAAAGAAAATTCTTGATTTCATAACATCCGAATACTCATGGAAGCAGATCATTTACGAGATCATCGCCTGGGAGGGATTGAACCCCTGGGATCTCGATATTTCTAAGTTGTCGAACGGGTTTATTAAATATTTGCGTACCATCGAAGACCTTGATTTTCGCATACCTGCGAAGTACATAATGGTTGCCGTTGTTCTCCTTAAAATGAAATCCGATTACCTGCGGGCGTTCAAAGAGCAGGTCACGGGGGAGGCGGAAGAGGAAATGCAGGAAGCGCTGGAAATCGAGGAGGGCGAAGAGCCCTTTGAGATAAGCCCGATAACGATCCCTCCGAGGAGAGAACCCGTCAGGGGGGTCGTGGTGAGCGAGCTGGTGAAAGCCCTCAAAAAGGTCCTGAATTCGCATGAAAGGAAAGTGAAGAAGAAGAACAAGCTCAGGAAAGATATAGACATCTCGGGGGATAACATTAACGAAAGGATACGAACGCTTTATCAGAAGCTGAATTCCCTTCTCTTGAGGATAAGGAAAAGAGAGGTTGAATTTTCGAAACTGGTTGGCAAATGGGACAGGGAAGAGGTAGTCAGCAACTTCGTCCCGCTCATCCATCTGGAACATCAGAAAAAGGTCAAGGCAAGGCAGGAAAAGGTTTTCGATGAGATCTGGGTCAGCAGAAGGGATAAGAAATGACTCGAAAGCTAGCGATTCTATTTATTTTCGTCATTTTGTGCATTCTCTCCTCGCCCTCTACAGGAGCGATGGAAATAGAAGACGAAGTTCTCGAAAACCCCGCAGGAGTCAACGAGCTAACCGTCCAAATCCTTCAATCAGGGATCGTGGGGATAGACGGGAACCCAACGAAGTTCGTAATCAGTCTAGACATCCCTCAGGATGATGAAAGGCAGGATGTGGATACGGATGTCAATAAAGTGAAGGATGAGCTAGGGACAGAAACAGGAGTAATAGAAGAGGATAACCCCAGCAACCCCTTCGCTTACACCATATCAAGTGTTGTGAAATCGCGGGCGAACCACCTCACTTCCCTTCCAAGTTCTTATGTGATCCCGGAGGATGTAGAAATCTATCTACAAGCGACAGAAAACATCCAGTCCTCAGACCCGAGGTTCCGGGAACTCGCTGAGCAGATAACGAAAGATTCGAGGGACGATTTCGAAAAGGTCGCTGAACTGGCGATGTGGGTATACGATTACATGACCTATGACCTCTCGTATTCCAACCGCAACTTCGACGCAATAACGGTTCTGGGTACAAAGAAAGGCGTATGCGCGGAATACACAACACTCTTCATCGCTCTCGCTCGCTCGATAGGCATACCGGCCAAATACGTTTCCGCCTACGCCTACGGCGAGTTGGGCTGGGAAAGGCATGCGTATGCTGAAGTATACCTTGGAAAATGGGTTCCTGTCGATCCTTTGTGGCTGGAGATAGGGTACCTGGACGCAGCGCACTTGAAGTTCGGGGAACTCACAGACAACAAGGTTGGGAACAGCGTTGTTGCTCACGGTTACAACCTGAAGGACCAACCACAATTTCTTGAGGATGACATAGACCTCTCAATCCTTTCATATTCCCGGGTTGAAAAGGAGGAAGACTACGAATTGATTATCTCAAGCAAGGACTTCAGGAAAGGGGACGAAGGTCTGGTTTCGCTCGCTATCGTTCCTGATGAATTCATAGTGGGGAAGATAACCCTTGAACCGTGCTCAGGCGAATATGATATCGTGGACGTGGAAGAAAAGGAAAAGAGGGTTTTGCTCAGGCCCGGGAAGAAAGAGCAGGTTAACTGGAAGATAAGGATAAATCCCGATCTCCCGGCAAATTACATCTATACTTGTCCGCTCACTTTGAATTCGAGATCCCTTGCTTTGAAAACGATAAATACGAGCGTGAACACGCAGTACAGCGAAAGAGCAGGGCAAAAGCTCTCCGTCAAGCTCTCTTCGGAAGTTCTGGAGTTAGGGGATGAGCAGACAGTTTACGTGCAGGCAGATGGGCTGGGGATTAATGCCTGGGTGGGGATAGTTACGGAGAATGAACACAAAAAGTACCTGGTTGACTATGGAGACTTCATGACATCGTTAACGTTCGTCCCTGAGAAATTAGGGGAAAACTCAGTTTTTGTATACACTTCTGAAGGAGAAGTCACGAAACTCGG
>CBEVTC010000036.1:0-6892 GCA_965552715.1 uncultured archaeon
TTCATAATAATAATTTTGCTTAAAGGGAGGCTCAAAAGGGGTATAAGATGAACAAGAAATTTTTGCTGACAATATTGTTCTTTTTCTCAGTTCAGTGTGCTCTTTCGATACCCGCTTATGCAGTGACGACCTCTGTGGACGTGAGCGAATTGATGAGCTGGAGGATTCTGGACTTCTCAGCCGCTGATGTCACATATCCGAACACTGTTTATCTCACCCTCGAATTCCAAAACAACGGGACAGTGGACCTGAACGTGAGCGGAAATGTGAGCATAAAGAAAGGCGGATCCGTCGTCTACAGCAGCCTCGTTTTCGTGGGCAATGTTTCCGCGCAGCAATACGAAAACTTCACCTTCAACTGGACACCCACGACCACAGGGGATTTTCTCGCGAATCTCACGATCAACATGACAAACAATGCGCTAGGCCAGAGCAACCTTACCTCCACTACCGCGTCCTTCACCGTTTATTCCCCCCCGCCGGAACCCGGCGGCGGGCCCTCGGGCACTTACACCCCGCCCGCACCAAACATAACCAGAACCTGGGAAGTAATTCTCCCCTTCGTTCCCGTCAAGATCGAGATAGAAAACAAGGTTTTGGCCTTCAGGGAAATTATTATAGAGGTGGATAAAGAATCTCACAACGTCAACGTAGAGGTTAACAGAATTTACGATAAACCGGGATTCGTGAAGGACGATCCTCCGGGCGAACTCTACCAGTATCTGGAGATAAAACACGAGAACATCGAAGGGTTTCGAAGTGTTTTGATAAATTTCAGCGTCAAGAACGAATGGATATCGGATAAACAAATCGACAAATCAGACGTCATCCTGAACAGATATTCAGCAAACGAAGAAAAATGGGAGAGTTTCCCCGCCACCCCGGTAACAGAGGATCCCGATTATACGTACTACAATGCAGAGGTTCCCGGATTGTCTGTTTTCTCCATAACGGCCAGGGAAAAAACCGCCTGCACCCAAGGCGAAAGGAGGTGTTCGGACAACGACTTGCAGGAATGTTCCTTCGGAGGCTTATGGGAAACAATCGAAACGTGCGAACATGAATGTTCCGGAGGAGAATGCATAGGGATCCCCATCACCTGCACCCAAGGCGAAAGGAGGTGCTTGGGAAACACATTACAAAAATGTTCTGCGGATGGTTCTGGCTGGGAAAACATCGAAATATGCGAATACGGGTGCTGGGACAACGAATGTAAAGAAATGTTAGTTTCCTACGTAACCCAGATGGCGGTTTTTGTTATGTTCGCGATTCTCGTGGCAATCGTGATGATAATGGTCGCTCTCGTTTACATGAACCTGAAAATGTCCCTAGCCAGAAAAAGATAGCATCATTCCTTAAGTTTCTGAAGTCCTTTTTTCTTTATCCTTATCATGTCCTCAAGGTATTTCTTCCTGTCGTTATAGGTTTTCGGATCCAGCACGCCGTCCTTCAGGACTATCTTGAGCGCTCCCATATCCCTGTAGTACCTTCTTATGTCTTCCCTTATCTCCTTCTCGTTTCTTAATTTTTCAGCTTTATTTTCAACAGGACTTGGACTTTCTCTTCGTGTCTCCTCAAAACTCTTCTGCTTCATTAAGATGTAGGTCAGCAGGATGAGTATCAGGATGATTATACCTATCAGGATAAGTCTTTCCAGTATCATCCAGGAAAGGTAAGACTCCGGGATCCCGGCAAGCATCGGATCCGAGCCTATCAAAGAAATGCTTGCGATAAAATAGATTATGCTTATGATGCCGAGGATAAAGGTCATTAAGACCGCCCTGTCAGTTTTTGCATCCTGTATGCCCATGTATATAATTTTGAACTGAGTTATAATATATGTTTGTTAACCCAACCTGAATGCCTGAATGGAAATCTTTATAAACCCTTTAAAGAATAAACTTACTGCATATAACGGTGTTATATGAGAGGGGATATGGGTGAATAATACTAATTATAATAAAAGTACTGAAGAAATCATAAAAAGAACGGAAATTGTAGTGAATGGTTGCATAGGACTATATCTTAACAACGGTAAAAAATACGATCTCGGAATAATTTTTGGTGGTTTGGAAAAGGACTCTGGAGAATTACGCCCTGAAGATATATCTGGATATTTTAACACCAAGATCGGAGAAGTTGGAAAAGAAGTTAATGTAAATAAAAAGAAATTCCTTGAGATTCTTAAACGCGCAAAAAATACAGGCAAAAGACTGGGGAAAAAGCGAAGAGATGTTATTTACCAAATTATGGAAAGCAAAGAAATTTCCCCGGCTGAGGATTACCCCGAAGGCAGAGTTCTATTCTAAAATTATAAACGCTGGGAGCACACCAACACCACAAAAGTATTTTAAGTCAAGTTTAGAATAATAAAGCATGAGGGCGAAAATCCTTATCCTTTCGGTATTGACGATCGCCGTTCTGGTGAGTTCCGGGTGTGTTCAGCAACCTTCTGGGCCAATTTGTAATTCACCATACATTATAAAGGGTAATGACTGCTGCCTGGATCAGAACAGCAACCAAATCTGCGATACAGACGAACAACAGCCTCCTTCTGTACAAAACTATTGTCCTTCCTCGTGTGATGACGAAGATAAATGCACGAAAGATTACTGTTCAGCCGTTACTGATTATGAATGCAGAAACGATCTGATAATCCCATGCTGCGGTAATGATATTTGTGAGCCACGGGAAAATTACATTGAATGCCCGGAAGACTGCAATGAACCGGTCGAACTGGGCAAGCCCGTAGCATCAGAAAGGGTTTTCAATCAAGGGGGAACTTACTGGACAATTTTCAGACGAGAGGTGTACGATCTTGCTTCAGGCAATGTCAGCAGTTCAATAATCACCATCCCGATTTCAATCAATGAAAGAATAGAAGAAGTTAAAATACAGACTGAATGCAATGTAAATGAAAGCACAGCACCGAATTCTGGAAGTTTTGAATGCGATAAACCATCAGATTGTGATCTTGGCAAGACAAACACCAGTTTAGATTATAAAGATATTGTCAGAGATCTGGAAAAAGGCGATTCGGTTAATGCGGAATTCGTTCTCTGGGCAAAATTCGACGATAACATGTATTATTTCAAGTGTGAAGTAAACGTCACAGGCAGTAATCCGGAGCAAACAGAACTCCTGTATTTCGACTTTACGTATTCCAACTACGGCGCATAGGTCTCTATTTCTAATTTGAAACCAAGCGTTACAAAAAAAAGATAAACGCTGGGAGCAGGATTCTCTACACTTTTGGCCAACCGCTTTTGTGTAAGCGGAAGCTGCCGGAAAAGTGGTTTTCGAACCTGCGTGGGCTTTCGCCCACCGGATCTCTTGTTCTGGAATTCCTTGCGGAATTCTGCGATATCACTGTAACTCCACATACCCGCCGATTCAGAGTCAATTTATGAAGTCATTACGTCACGAGGACGCTCCTCAGATCCAGTGCTCAAGTCCGGCGCGTTTTTAGACCGGCCCGGGAACCTGTTTCCGAGCCTTCCGAATTTTCCACTCCGCCATCCCAGCGTCAATTTTAATTAAGACCGCATCTTCTTAAATATTTAAGTTTCCTTCGAAATAAGAAATCACAGTTTAAGGTCGTGTTTGAATCCGCTCTTTTCCGCTTTTTTGAGGGGCCAGGCCTCCTCTATTATCATGTTCGGTATGCTATCCTCTATAACTGGAAACGCCAGCTTGCACTTCCTGCACAAAAGAAACATGCCCTTCTCCTTCACGTCCCCTTTGCATTTCGGGCACGCCATTATCTCGAGCAGTTTTTCGTTTATCATGTTTTAGAATTAAATCCGAGTTTTAAAAATATTTTAAAACAAAAAATCAGGCTTTTTGACGCTTTTTCTCCCTCTTCATCTCATCCTTCAGCTTAGGCATCTTCATAACGAATCCGCATTTCGAGCATTTGACAGAGAACGGGCGCTTCCATTCCGGTTCCACGTGTTCCTTAAATCCGCATTCAGGGCATTCGTAATCCGTCTCAGCTATGCCCGAATCTGTTTTCACGAGAACCCTAATCCTCCCCCTTTCCTCTTCTTTCGAATTCTTGAGGATACGGTTGCTCATGAAACGGTATTTTCTTTCCATATTAATCTTATTATTGCGGACTCCTTTAAAAATTTTACGCCAGATGAAAGGCAGACCCCGAACATTTAAATATCAAAAAAACATCTTAAAATATGGAAGTAGAAGAGATAAAACTCAAGGATCTGAAACCTGAGGAGTTCATAGGGCAAAGGGTAAAGGAAATTTCTTCCGCTGTCGGAAGCGGTCTAGCGATAAACGCGTTATCGGGGGGCGTTGATTCCTCAGTCGTCACCTTACTGGGTCACAAGGCATTGGGCGACAGGCTTAAAACCTATTTCATTGAAAACGGCTTGATGAGGGAGGGCGAGCCAGAAAGAGTCGCATCTTTGTTCGAAAGGCTGGGCGTTCAGGTGGAGATAATCGATGCCAGGAAAGAATTCTTCGAGGCTCTGAAAGGCCTGACGGATCCTGAAGAAAAGAGGGAAGCGATCACTCAGACGTTTTACAGGGACGTCTTCAGCATGATCGTAAAGGAAAGCGGAGCGAAATTCCTACTCCATGGAACGATCTACACGGACGTGGAAGAAACGATAGCCGGCATAAAAAGACAGCACAACATCCTTACACAGCTCGGGATTGACACGGAAAAAGCGTATGGATACAAGATTCTGGAACCTTTAGTACAGCTCAGGAAGCCGGCCGTCAGGGAGGTTGCAAAAGCGTTAGGGCTGCCGGAGGAAATATACAACAGGATGCCTTTCCCCGGTCCTGCTTTGACAGCGAGGGTTTTAGGAGAGGTCACGCCTGAAAGGATCGAAATCGTCAGGAAAGCGACGAAAATCGTTGAAGAGGAACTTGCGAACACAGGAGCATTTCAGTATTTTGCCATTTTACACGCAAACAAAGTCACTGGTATGAGGGAAGGAAAAAGGGATTACGGTTCTCAGATAGAGGTGAGATGCTGGGACACCAAGGACGCGGTAACAGCTTCGCCGACAAAACTTCCTCACGAGACTCTGGATAAACTGGCGCAAAGGATAACTTCGGAAATGCCGGGTGTGGTTAGCGTCACGTACAACATAACCAGAAAGCCGCCTTCAATGATGGAAGTTGTTTAATCAATTTACATAAATGACCCTAAAATGAACGCGATCAGGGCGATGAACATCCCGGTCTTCAAACGCTTGCTTATCCTTGCATATCCCTTCCTCTTTTTCTTTTCCCTTCCGAGGGAATATATGCAGGATAAAAAAACCAGGTCAGCGACAGCAACCACAGCGAGGTAGCTCATTTTCAGAATCCCGTAATAGTAGGGAAGGAATGAGAAGATTATAGCCAGAATAAGGCAGGCAATCGCAAGGACAATCATTGTCCTCTCCCTGTATTTCATCCTCACGTCCCCTCTCATTATCCCGAACCTTTCGGCTATAGGAGTCGTGGCTTCCGAGACTTTCGAGGCGATCTTTTTTAGAAAACTCTTCCTATCCCCTTTGATATCCTCCAAATCCTTGACTATCTCCCTTGATATGGTCGCGAGCATTGCAAGAACCGTGAGAATCAGAACGAGCCTTATCTCCAGGAATATCGCTCCTCCAAAAAGGAAGACCGATCCCACCAGATAGCCTATTGTGGTGTTCCCCAGAAGGATCTTGTGCTGGAAGGAAACGGAATACATGATGAGAAGAAACGAGTTTATCATGGCGATTGTGAAACACAAACCATTTATTAACAGGGCGCAAAAATTCCCGAGAACAAAGAGTATTATCGAAAAGGCCAGGGCAGATCTCCTTGAAACCCTCCCCGAAGGTATAGGGCCTCTTGGCCTGTTGACCCTGTCCGCATCGACGTCAACGTAATCGTTGAACACGTTTCCGGCCCCCGTTATCAGGAAAACCGCCGCCAGGCCGAACAAGAACGGAAGGGTGTTAAGGTTTTGAATGCTGGCGTTGACCGCGATGAGACCCCCGATGAAAACGCCTATCATCCCCATTACACTGTTAAGAGGCCTCACCATCCCAAACAATTCGAGCATAACAATAACCTTGTAAAAAGTTATATAAAAACTTTGAAGAATTAAACCTTGTGCTCCTTCTTTATTGGCCTGAGCTGTTTCCTTTTGCACTTCCTGCACTTAACCTTCCCGTCCCTGACCTTGACCAGGTCCGCCCGCATTCTCGCCCCGCACTTCATGCAAATGAAAATGCGGTGGAAGAGCCTCCTTTCCGCCTCAGGGAATTTCTGCTTCGGCATAATAACCATATATGATGCGGTTAATTTATATATTTTTGCTTGGATCGGTTGAATTTCAAACAAGCAAGCTTTATATTAATTAACCGAATATTTATGAAATGAATGCAAATTATAATCCTGTAAAATCATATGTAATAGATACAGGGGAGTCCAGTCCAAACGGAAAATTCTGGAAAAATTTCTTTACTGATAGTCTCCAGTGTTTTATGGACTACGATTTAATCACGGGCCAAAAACAAAACCTGTATGCGATCGGGTTCAAGAAGAAAGGCGAAAAGAGCGTTTGTTTGAATCTATTTCCAGGGAAAATAAAGAAATCGAAAAAATTTTTGAGAAAAATTAACCCATTTGTTCAGTATTTGATTAATCATCGCCTCATCGAATACGAAGGAGAATACGGTGTTTATTTCGACCACACGCGTTCAGGAGATACCCTGCTTAAAACAAGGGATTTTTCGTATCTGGACCTCGAAACAAAGAATGGGTGGAAACCTGTTCATGGTATTACCTTTTCTGAGCCGAAAGACGGTGACCCGGAAAGCAGTGTTATCTATAATAAAATAATTTATCAGAGGATAAATTCCCCGGATTCTTTCAGCAGATT
>CBEVTC010000037.1:0-6717 GCA_965552715.1 uncultured archaeon
CCAGGCCGGTTGTCACGGAGAAGTGCACTGGATGCGGGATATGCGTGATGTATTGCCCGGAAGGATGCATAAACATTGAAAGGAAGAAAGCGAAAATAGATTACGATTACTGCAAGGGATGTCTGATATGCGTTAATGTATGTCCCCTGAAAGCGATGAAAAGCGAGATGGAGGATTGAGACCATGATTAAGAAAGTCCTGGAAGGGAGCCATGCGATAGCCGAAGCGGTGAAGCTCTGCAATCCCGGCGTTATCTCCGCCTATCCGATTACGCCGCAAACCCACATAATCGAAAGGTTATCCGAGATGGTGGCGGACGGCGAGATCAAGGCGAAATTCTCGCGAGCGGAATCCGAACACTCAGCGATGTCGATATGCTTGGGCGCGCAGGCCGCGGGCGTTCGCACGTTCACATCCTCAGCAAGCCAGGGAATCGCTCTGATGCACGAGGTTTTGTATAATGTTTCAGGGATGAGGTTGCCCATTGTTATGGCTGTCGCCAACCGCTCGCTTTCTTCCCCCTTGAACATATGGTGCGACTGGTCGGACACCTTCGCTGAAAGGGACTCGGGCTGGATACAGCTCTACTGCGAGAGCTCGCAGGAGGCTTTCGATACGGTTATCCAGGCGTACAGGATAGCGGAAGACGAGAAGGTTTCGCTTCCTGTGATGGTCTGCATAGACGGTTTCATTCTCTCCCATGTTTTCGAACCCGTTGACATCGCTGACAAAAAACTCGTGAAAAAGTTCCTGCCGAAGTATTCCGGAAGAAAGATGGACTTCGACAAACCCGTGACCCAGGGAGCCTGGGCTGGGCCTGACCACTTCCAGGAGTTCAAGCAGGCACAGCACGAGGCCATGAGGAATTCGAAAGACGTCATAAGGGAAGCGAACTCGGAATTCAAAAAAATCTTCGGAAGGGGTTACGGGAACGGGCTTGTCGAAACGTATAACATGGAATCCGCGGAGCACGCGATCATAACCATGGGCTCGCTCTGCGGGACCGTCAGGCACATCCTCAGGGAGAAAAGGATCAAGGACATAGGCCTGATAAAGGTGAAGAGTTTCCGCCCATTCCCCATAGGGCTCGTAAAGAATTCCATAAAAGACCTGAAATCAATAGGGGTCCTCGAGAAGGACATCTCGCCCGGTCTGGGAGGCGCTCTCTGCTATGAGATCCGCGGCTTGACAAGGAAGCAGGCCGTGAGCAGTTTTGTTGGAGGTCTGGGAGGAAGGGACGTGAAGATAGAGGATTTCATGAGGATGTTTGATGACATAAGAGACGAGAAGAGAGGACTCGTATGGGTGTGAAATGCGGGTTTTACCAGGGAGCAACGAGCTGTTGTGGATGTCCGGAAACGATTGCAGTCCGTAACATCCTCGAGGTTGCCGGTAAGAAGACGGTCGTGGTGAACGCGACCTCATGCCTGGAGATCGTGAGCTCCCAGTATCCCCACACGTCCTGGGGCGTGAACTACATACACGGGGCCTTCGAGAACGCATCCGCCATAGCCAGCGGGGTGACGCTCGCCCTGGAAAAACTCGGAAAGAAAGGGAACGTGATAGCAATCGCCGGGGACGGAGGGACGCTCGACATAGGCCTGCAGGCGCTCTCGGGAACGCTCGAAAGAGGCGATAAAATATGCTTTATCTGCCTGGATAACAACGCGTACATGAATACCGGAATACAGCGAAGTTCAGCCACCCCTTTCGGGGCGTGGACGACCACGAGCCCTCCCGGAAGGTTCTCGATAGGCAAGGAAAAGTGGAAGAAGCCTATAATGGAGATAGTCGCCGCACACCGAACGCCTTACGTTGCGACGGCTTCGATAGGTTTCATCCCCGACCTGAAGGAAAAGGTCAAGAAGGCTCTCGAAAAAAAGAACCAGCCCTCGTTCATACACGTTGAATGCCCGTGCCCGCTCGGCTGGAAGTTCAACCCTTCAAAAACCATAGAAATCGCTAAACTAGCGGTTAAAACAGGGATGTGGGTGCTCTACGAAATCCATGACGGCAAGCTCAAGATATCAAAACCCGCCGGGAAGAAGAAGCCCGTGGAAGAGTATCTGAAAACCCAGGGAAGGTTCGCTCACTTATTTAAACCCCGCAACAAACATATAATCAAAAAAATACAGGCCCACGTTGATGACGAATGGAAAAGACTATTGGAAAACCAATAGGAGGTGGTTCCTGATGCCTTTTAAAATAATACTGGACAGGGATGCGTGTATCGGATGCGGTTCTTGCGCTGCCATCTGCCCGGAAAACTGGGTTATGGAAGGTGACAAGAGCAAGCCGAAAAAAAACCAGGTCAAAGAAATAGGCTGTAATAAAGAGGCCGCCGATGCCTGCCCCGTGCAGTGCATAACAATAAAGGAAATTTAAACTTGTTATGGCCTAAATATTAATTGTTTAAATGAACACAAGAGTAATACTCAAATCAGTTGGAACTTGCCTGAAGTACGCTAGCTTTGTTTTTCTCATCCCGATAATAGTCGCGATAATATACGGCGAGTTTTTCGCTATTCCTTACTTCTTTCTGAGCTTCCTGATATCCCTGATCCTGGGTTTCGCCCTTGAGAAGATATTCTACACCGACAGGGGGACGAGGCTCGATGAAGGTTTCGTGATAATTGCACTGATCTGGCTGCTCATTGCTTTACTGAGCACCATACCGTTCGTTTTCTTCGGGAAAATGCCCTTCGTGGACGCGCTCTTCGAATCCATGAGCGCCTGGACGACAACGGGTTTCAGCCTGCTCGATCTGGAAGCCGCCCCGCAATCGATACTCTTCTGGAGGAGCTTCGGGCAATGGATCGGGGGGATAGGGATAGTTGTTCTCGCTCTCTCCGGCCTGTTCAAAACAAGCAATACCCTCTACATCATAGAGGGGCACGAGAGGATAAAACCCAACGTGATAAACGCGGTGAAGACGATCTGGTGGATTTACATCTTTTACACGATCATCGGCATAGCGTTGCTCCTGGTCGCGGGCATGCCCTTGTTCGACTCTGTCAACCACGCCATGACCGGGATAGCAACGGGCGGGATGGGCACGCATGCGGAAAGCATAGGGTTCTACAATTCAGAAGCTATCGAAATCGTCATGATGTTCATAATGATACTAGGGGCGATAAGCTTTTTCATGCACTACCAGTTGCTCGCAGGGAGAAGGAAAAAGTTCTTCAAGGACGTCCAGACCATCACCCTGATCCTCCTGATAATCCTGGCAACCCTGCTGCTGTTGCCCTTCAATCCCCTGAGGGATAGCGTTTTCCACGCGGTCTCCGCGATCACCTCCTCGGGATTCGGTACCCAGAGCCTGACCAGCTGGAGCGATTATTCAAAATCCCTGCTGGTGATACTGATGATTTTCGGTGGGGCGGCGGGTTCGACGGTTGGCGGCCTGAAACTGAACAGGGTTCTGATATTCTTCAAATCAATTTTCGATAATGTAAGAAAACTGATAAAGCCAAGGCTCGTTTTCCCGAGGAGGATATTCAACTTGATTTACACAGAAGACGAACTCCAGGCGGTCTTAAAATTCACAGGTATCTACATCTTTTTCCTCATCCTCGGTTCTTTCATCCTGATGTCACAGGGGCATTCAGCGATAAATTCGCTGTTCCAGGTCGCTTCAGCCCAGGGGAATGTCGGCTTGTCCGTCGTACCGGACCTAAGTATAATAAGCAAACTCACCCTAATATTCAATATGTGGATCGGGAGGCTGGAGATCTGGGCGGTTCTCGTGTTCATCACCTACATTCTCAGGAGAAGGTAGACTATGAAGATAATAGTGATCGGAGGTGGCGAAATCGGGTCGAGACTGACGAGATTGCTTTCCGAAAACAAGCACGACGTCGTTCTGGTGGAGATAATCAACGAGCTATGCCAGGAACTCGCTGACAACCTGAACGCAACGCTCATCCACGGGGACGGGACGAAACCCGATGTTCTGGAGGAGGCGGGGATAGAGGACGCGGACGCCTTGGTCGTCGCCACGGGAGAAGACGAAACCAACCTTTTGTCCTGCCTTATCGCAAGGGAGATGTCCAGCCTGAGGATAATAACGAGAGCCACAAAGGAAGAATACAAGAAGATATTCCTGAAGATCGGGGTGAACAGCATAGTTTCCCCCGAAACCTCCACGGTCGATCAGCTCGAGGCCATGATAACCGAACCCGACGTTGTCGATATGGCCCTGATACACGAGGGCAATCTGGAACTGATCGAACTGGAAGTCGAGAAGAAATCAGATGTGGTGAACAAGCCAGTCACAAAGATCGAGTTCCCCAAGGAATCCCTGGTGGTCGCGATAAAGAGAGGGGAGAAATTCATAATACCGGAAGAAGAAGAGAAGCTAATGGCCGGGGATAAAGTTATAATAATAGTGAGAAAGACGCTGGAAGAAAAGATAAGGGGTATGTTCAAGCCCTAATCAAACTTCTAAATAATTTTTGACAGTTCCCCTGCCGCTTTCAGACCGCTCCCTGACAGGACCACGATTGTTTTTTCGCCTTCTTTCACGATCCCATTCTTAACGAATTTCTCAAGGGCTTTCACGACTATCGCTGAAGTCGGCTCCACAAACATCCCCTGGGATGCGAGCATTTTTAACCCTTCTATCGTTTCTCCATCATTCACGATTTCCATCGCTCCCTTCGTTTCCTTCATCGCTTTCAATATCGCTTTACCCCTAATTGGTTTCGCTAAACAAACACCCTCAGCTATCGTCTTCTCTTTCTGCGTGAACGGTTCCGGCTTTTCCTTCCCCTGTTTATACGCTTCATAAATGGGCGGGCAGGCGGACGACTGGACTCCGAGCAATTTCGGCATTGAATTCACGATCCCCTGCTCCATCAGTTCCTTGAACCCTATATACAAACCCAGATAAATCCCTCCGTTCCCGCAGGGGCAGATCACGTTTTCAGGCGAAGACCAACCTAATTGTTCAGCTATTTCAAAAGCGAGAGTTTTCGTTCCCTCCAGAAAATAAGGATTCCAGTTGTGCGAGGCGTAGTAAACATCTTTCGCCCTTTTCAAGACCGCCTTTTTCGTATCCTCCCTCGTCCCCTCAACCTTGTTCAGCTTCGCCCCGTATAACCGAATCTGCGCGAGCTTCCCTTCGGATGCGTGGGAAGGGCAGAATATTTCGCAGGAAATCCCGGCCTTCGCGGAATAAGCGGCGACAGACGCGCCAGCATTCCCCGAGGAATCCTCTATTACCTCCCGAACCCCGATCCCCTTCACGTGGCTCATCATCACGGACGATCCACGGTCCTTGAACGAACCAGTGGGAAAAAGAAAATCGAGCTTCGCGAGCGTTTCGATTCCGTTGATTTTAACGGGAACGAGTGGCGTGAACCCCTCCCCCAGCGTGACTATGTCTTTGTCAGATTCGATCGGTATCGCTTCCCTGTACCTCCAGATTGTCGGACTCCTTTGCCTGATCTTGTCCTTGGGGAAGCTCACCTCCTTCCCCTCGATCTCCAGAACCCCTCCGCATTCGCACTTGTATATCTTCTCGTCATTCCCGTATTCCTTCCCGCATTCTGAGCAGATAAGCTTCATGGGTAATTATATGAATTCCCTTTTAATATTTATTCTTCCATAGAGAGCGAGTACAAATAGTGAATAACTTTTATAATCCAGAACCCAAATTTCTCTATTATGAAAACCGTTATACTCACGCATTCTGATTCCGATGGGATATGCGCGGGGGCGATCGCGCTCTCGAAATTCCCTGGAGCGGAGGTGTTCTTCACAAAACCCGTTTCCTTCTATGACGATCTGAACTCTCACAACGCGGAGCGGATAATGATAACGGACATCGCGATCCCGAGGAGGGATATTTCAGACGTTCTCAAGCTGTTTGAGGACAAGAGCAAGAACTACGAAATACTTTATTTCGATCACCACCCCCTGCCCGACAAGGTTAAGAAAAAACTGGGAACCATGCTTGACGTGTACGTCAACGAAAATGCGAGCGCCTCAGAGCTCGTGTACAGGTACTTCCAGAAAGACATCCCCAAGGAGAGGATATGGTTGGCGATATACGGGGCGATAGGGGATTATTCCCAGCACACGGAATTCGTTGAGGATAGGATAAAGAACTGGGATGCTCGCGCTCTCTATTTCGAAGCGAGCGCGATTGTCCTGGGCATAAAGGACAGGAAATTCGTTTCCTACAATCCCAAGAGAGTGATCGTCCAGACCCTTGCGAACGACAACAACCCCTCTGATGTCCCGGGCCTGATAAGAGCAGCGAAAAGGGTCGTTAACGAGGAGTTCGACTTGTATGAAATGGTGAAAAAGTATGCGAAAAAATCAGGGGATGTGGGCTTCGTGAAGGATACCCACTTCTTCGGTTTCAGAGGACCTTCCGCCATATTCGCGGCAACGGTTACAGATAGCAGGGTAGGTTTAGCGGTTTACACGAGGAGGAACCACATTGACATAACCATGCGTTCCCGTGATTACTCCGTCCCCCTTAACCACCTCGCTGAAGAGGCAGGGGAAGCGGTTGGCGGATCTGGTGGAGGCCACCCGCAGGCGGCAGGAGTGCGGATCCCCCTGAAGAAATTCAATAATTTTCTGAAAGAGCTGAACAAACTGCTCGGGAGATATCCAAAGGCGAAAAAATGAATTTCGAAGATGGCGAATTTGCTGTGAAGTTCGCGAGGAAAACGATCAAGATGTGGGTTTCTGAGAGGAAAA
>CBEVTC010000038.1:0-6684 GCA_965552715.1 uncultured archaeon
TTCCTTCCGCAAGGCATGTTATCTTATAAGTAAGGCTATATTTAAATTGTTTTCAAAGAAAAGTCTAAGAAATTATTTCGTATTCTCCTATAACAATATCCAACCATCTTCCCCCATATACTCCGAATTCACTGAGCCTTGTTCTGAACTTAGAACCTTCTTCCAAACCAGGTAATGTTTTTTCGGATTCTGAGTTACCGTTTACCTTGAATACAAAATATCCGTCTTCGAAACTAATCTCTGAGGGTACAATATCGTGTGTTATGGTATCTCCTGATTGTGTCGTTTTTCCTACGAGAGTTATTATTTTTGCCGGTCTTGCAGTATATGCGAGCTGGAGTGAGATTTCAGCACCTTCAACTACACCATTTGAAGTCCAGTAATTGGCATTGTTCGTCTCAATGATTTTGTCAATTGTAATAACTGCTGAATCATCCGGAGCATCAATAATTTCATCTCCCTCATAGTAGTTTCCTGATTCATCCAATGATATGGAGATGACAGTCGCTTCTATATCAGCATAAGGCGAAAGAGCAGCAAAGTCCTCGCCCTGCTGGGTCGTGCAACCAGAAATAATTAAAATAACAGCCAAAGCGGGAATCAGGATCCAGCCTTTCATAATTAATATTTGATGGGATTTTATAAAAAAGCCTCGGGCGAGGATTGAACTCGCGACCTCAGCGTTACCAACGCTGCGCTCTACCACTGAGCTACCGAGGCGATGTTTTGAAGGAAACAGAACAGAGTTCTGTTTCGATTTATAATATTCAATATGATTTCGGGTTTTTATCTTTAAGCTCTCAGAAATTGAAAACCCTGTCCGTTTTTATCTTATCCCCTGAGGGTTTTCCCAGGGCAATTATCCCCCCGCTTTTGTCAAAAATCCCCACGATTTCGTTTTCCTTTGCTCTCTCTTTCTTTGTTATCCATTCCGGGAAGACAGGGGAACCGTTCCTTATTTTTTGGATTGCCTGATCCTTAACGGTTATTTTTTTCAGCTTGACCCTTTCCAGAACTCTTTCGAGTGGGATTACGTTTTTTTCCGAGACTTTCGAAAGGGAAACGGCTTCCTTCAACAGGAAAGGCCCGATCTTCGTCCTCCTCAGCTCTGCCATGTGCGCCCCTGTCCCCAGGGATTCGCCAATGTCGTGAACCAGCTTTCGTATGTACGTCCCTGCCTCGCATTTAACTCTGAACTCGATTTCCCTGTTCTTTATTTTTAAAATCTTCAGGGAATGGATTCTCCTCTTTCTTTCCACGCGGGCGACCCTTGATCTGACAGGAGGTTTCTGGATGATCTCACCCGTGAATTTCTTGAACGTCTTTTCTATCTTCTCCTTGCCCGCTTCTTTGTGTAACAACATCTTCCCTTCGTATTCCTTTTCCATCCCCATAAGGATTGGCATCGCCTTCCGAGATTCCTCAAGAGCGATCAGCATCAGCCCTGTAACGTTCGGGTCGAGTGTCCCTGCATGGCCTGCCTTTTTCGTTCCGAGTGTTTCGCAGACTCTTTCAACAACGTCAAAACTCGTCATACCTTTGGGTTTGTCCACAAGGACTACGCCCCTCTTAAGAATTTGATTTTTCATAATCATTTCTTTTTAGGTTTCGTCTCTTTTGGTTTCTCCTCTTTGGGTTCCTCTTTCTTCTCAGGTTTTTTGGCTTCCTTTTTCTCCTCTTTTGGTTTCTCCTCGGGTTTCGCTTCCTTCTTCTCTTCGGGTTCAGGTTTTGTTGACCTGAATTCAGGTGATCTCAGGACCTTTATCCTAGCTATCTCGGAAAAGCGGACGGGATAAATCTTGCTGCCCTCTCTCTTTATCCTCATCTGGACCTCTGTTGAAATGATCTTCCTAAACATATCATTTATGTTGTTTTCCCTTGCGAATTCGTTTAAGAACTTCATCATAAAAATCCTCATCTTGTTTTCAACAGTTGACGCAGGCCTGCCGTTCAGTATCGTCCATGGCTTTATCCTCAAAAGCCACCCGTCTTTTGTGACAACATCAAAAACGTTTTCTACCTTCTTGTTTCTTTTCCTCACCATCCTCATCAGGTGTTCGCGTGCGCATTCAAAACCGTTGAATGACGTGAGGCAGGTCTTGCCTTCAATCTTGTTTATCCTGACCTTCACCTTCATGTAGTATTTAGAATTATCCCCTGTTATTTCCGGGACGCCGACATCCATGTTCCTTCCGATAAGCAATTTAGGATCAGTGGTCGGAGTCTGGCCGAGAAGTCTTGCTCCGAGTTCCCGAGGAGCCAAAATATTGAACCAGTCCTTTCCCTTCCACTTTTTCACCAGAATCTTCTCTTCCTTCTCCTCCGGACTCGCTTCCTTCTCGAGCCTCGCCTCTTTCGTTTCCCCCTTCTCCTCTCTCAGCCTTGGTTTGCTCTTCATTCCCATGTTCTCCTCCGATATTTGTTAGTATTTGTTCTGTCATATTTATAAATTCGTCCTGTTTTTCCCTTGGTATCACAGCCGCTGCCGCTCCCATATGTCCTCCTCCTTCTCCCCCGAGTTTCTCGGAGATTTCGCTCATTATCTCGTTGAGTTTCACTCCTTTCTCAACAAGAGAATCGCTCACCCTTGCCGAGATCTTCACACCTTCCTCTGAATCAGCGAGCCCGAACAGGGGTTTTTCCGGGAATACTCCGGAATGGTTTATGATCGATATTACGTTCGAAATCAGATGTTCTGATATCTTTGATCCAGCAAGAACGTAAATCCCGTTCTTTCTCTTGACTATCTCCGGGTTTTCAATGTTCGAATGGAACCAGCTCATCCCCTTCCCCACTTCCTTCCTGTAGTTCTCGAGTATTCCCTTAACCTTCTCAAACGCGTCCTTTCCGTTCAAACAAAGGGAAACCCCAAGATCCGCTTTGTCCATCTTCCCGCAGGCGTTCAGTATCGTGGCGAATTCGTTAGCATCCCGAAATTCCCCTCCCTTATCCAGGAGTTCGTAAACGTCCCCGAAGATATATTCCGGGTTTTCGTGGTCCGCTCTTACCCTCTCCTTGATTATCCCGTCCGCGAGTTTCTTCTGCTCTTCCGGGCTCAAGTCCGCGATAGTCCTCCATCCTTCTCCTTTCTTAACGGGTATCCCAAGGTCCTGGAGGAACTGGATGCTGGCGGATTCCGAACCCGTGATCCCGGGAATATACGGATCTACTGAATATGAAAGTGACTTATACAGGGGACGTGTATACCTTCCCCATAACCTCAACCCTTTCGAGACCTTTATCTTCTCATGGGATTCCGCATCCTTGAGTATCTCCCTGTTCAGCCCGCTCAAACCCCAGTCCGGTCCTATTGCATCTATCTGCGAATCCCCTATCGCCCCTATGATGGCGAGCTGACTCAGATCGATGTTTTTAGGATCTATTGTCCGCGAAAGGATGTATGTCACGCCGGAACCGGATATGTTGTCCTCTATCCCTATCAAAACGGAGTTTATGTGAACGATGTTTTCATTTGGTTCTCCTTTTGGCTGATGGTGGTCGCATATTATTACCCTCGAGGAATTCAGATGTTCCTTTATCCCCTCCATCTGACCTGACCCCATGTCAAGGAATATAACCAGCGAATGCTCTTCCCCTGCAAGGGATTCCAGAACCTTTTCGTTCAATTGTTTAACAAAAGTTAGATGGAAATCCTTTCCCCAGCGAAGCAGGGTCTTCACCATGATGGAAGCTGAGCATATCCCGTCTGCATCGTAGTGCGAAACAACGCGTATCTGTTCTTTCGTTTCGCCAATCCATTCCTTCGCCTTCCTCGATTCCTTTATCATTCGCTGGAGTTCCTCAATCATTTCATCACAACTAATTGTTAACAGGGAGTTATTTATTTTTTAGGTTAATATATCCCCTGATTATATTCATTTATTTAAATTAAGGAGGGAACTAATTTTTATGGTGGTGGAAATGAGGTTCTACGTCACGACAGCGATAGACTATGTGAATGCAAAGCCGCATATAGGGCATGCTTATGAGAAAGTGATAGCCGATATTATAGCGAGATTCCGGAGGTTGAGGGGTGAGAAGGTTTTTTTCTTAACAGGAACTGATGAGAACGCCCAAAAGAATTCTCAGGCAGCGAAAGAGGCAGGTATTCCAACTAAAAAATTTGTGGACAGAAACGTGAAGTATTTCAAGGAACTTACTGGGATTCTTAATATATCGAATGACCATTTCATAAGAACCACAGAGGAAAGTCATATAAAGATTTCTCAGAATATATTCAAGAAGGTTTTGGATAAGGGGGACATATACAAGGGATTTTATCAAGGCCTGTACTGCGAGGGTTGTGAAAGCTATCTAACCGAAAAGGATTTGGTTGATGGGAAATGTCCTGAGCACCAAAAACCTCCCAAGCCTCTCAAAGAGGAGGCTTACTTTTTCAAGCTTAGTAAATACAAGGATCAGATAATCAAGCTTCTGGAATCTCCGACCTTCGTAATTCCGAAGGAGAAGAGAAACGAAATGCTGTCAAGGATAAAATCCGATGAGTTAAAAGACTTGTGTGTTAGCAGGAAGGGCCTCAACTGGGGAATAGATATCCCTGTTGACAAGAAACACAAAATCTATGTCTGGTTTGATGCGTTAATAAACTACGTGTCTGCCTTGGATTATCCTGATGGCAAGAAGTTCAAGGAATTCTGGCCGGCGGATGCGCATGTTATTGGGAAGGGGATAAACTGGTTCCATTCAGTGATCTGGCCTGCAATGCTCATCTCAGCTGGGATAAAGCCTCCAAGGACAATACTTGTTCATGGCTACCTTACTGTGAACGGTCAGAAGATAAGCAAATCCCTCGGAACCCAGATATATCCTGCTGAGATCGTTAAAAGGTATAAAGCAGATCATGTTAGGTATTTCTTCGCCAAGGAAATCCCTATGGGAGAGGACGGGGACTTCTCAGCGAAGGATTTGGTTGACAGGGTGAACAACGAACTCGTGGCGAACATTTCGAACTTCTGTTACCGGACGCTGAGCTTCATAAACAGGTATTCGGAATCGGGAATCGGGAGGATAGCGAGGGGCGAATGGGAGAAGAAGCTCTTGAAAGAGATCGAAAAGAAGATCGAAAATATTCACAAATGCTATCTCGATTACAACTTCCGTGACGCTATCAAACAGATACTCGAGATAGGGGACATCGGCAATCGGTATTTCCAAGAAAAACAGCCCTGGGTTTTGATTAAGAAGGATCCGAAAAAATGCAAGGGGATTCTTGCCTTCTCGGCCAACATAGTCAAGGATTTGGCAATCCTATTGAAACCCATT
Source organism: uncultured archaeon (assembly GCA_965552715.1). Classification (GTDB taxonomy): domain Archaea; phylum Aenigmatarchaeota; class Aenigmatarchaeia; order QMZP01; family QMZT01; genus JAZGEG01. The sequence continues at coordinate 5,284 of CBEVTC010000038.1, forward strand.
CTGCCGGAGTTCTCGGGAAAACTGGAGAAACAACTAAAAACCAAAGATCTTAAATGGAAGGATCTCAAGAAGCCGCTTGAAAACCACAAGATAGGGAAGCCGGAGATTCTTTTCAAGAAAATCGAGAAGGTTGAATTTTCCGAGCCCTTCGCTTCGCTAGACCTAAAAGTCGCGAGGATCGAGAAGGTTGAGAACCATCCTGAAGGTGGAAAGCTTTACGTTCTTAGGATAGATCTCGGGACGGAAAAGAGAACTATTGTTGCCGGACTTAAAGGTCCTTATTACAAGGATAGTCTTAAAGGGAAAAACATTGTGGTTGTTTCCAACCTCAAGCCCGCGAAATTACGAGGGATCGAATCACAGGGTATGCTGCTTGCGGTGGAGAAGGGTAAAAAAATCGGGCTGCTGACAAGCGGAGACGAACCCGGATCGGATGTGTTCGCCAAAGGGGTCGAAAAGGACCCGAAGAAGGTTATCGATGTAAAGGATTTCCTGAAACTGGGCATTGAAGTGAAGAAGGGAAAGGTTTATTACAAAGACAAGGTCCTGAAAACGGATAAGGGCGAAATCTCCGTGGATAAGAGAATAGAGGGGAAGGTGAGCTGATTATGCTAATAGGGATAGTGGGGAAGACGAACACAGGGAAGTCCACGTTATTCAAGGCCTTGACCCTCGTGGATGTCGAGATATCCAATCGCATATTCACAACGATAAAGCCAAACCACGCGGTTGGGTTCGTGAAGGCAAAGTGCCCTGAAGAAAAAGCGAAATCGAAGTGCAAACCAAACCTCGGATATTGCAAGGAAGGGATTCGCTTCGTTCCGGTCGAGCTCCTGGATGTCGCGGGTCTCGTTCCCGGAGCGCATCTGGGGAAAGGACTGGGGAACAAGTTCCTGGACGACCTAAGGCAGGCGGATGCGTTCATCCACGTGATAGACATCTCTGGTTCAACGAACGAGAACGGCGAACCCGTTGGGAAAGGGTCCTACGACCCGGCAAAAGACATTCGTTTCCTCGAGGAGGAGATTGGCTATTGGTTTTTCGGGATGCTGAAGAAGAACTGGGAGAAGTTTTCGAAAGAGGTCGAAATGCAGAAGCGCGATTTGATCGATTCCCTTGTCAAGCAGTTTTCCGGTCTGAAGATAACGGAACCGCAGATCAAGAAAGCGATCGAGACCACTGGTCTCCCGAAAGACACCCCTGCCCAATGGTCCGATGATAATTTGAAGAAATTCGCCTTTGAATTGCGGAAGCTCTCAAAAAAAATGATAATAGCGGCGAACAAGATTGACGTTCCGGGCTCGGATGAGAACCTCGAACGCCTTCGGAAGGAATTTCCTGATTACAGTATAATCCCGTGCTCAGCCGAGAGCGAACTCGCCCTTAAAGAGGCTGATAAGC
>CBEVTC010000039.1:0-6548 GCA_965552715.1 uncultured archaeon
CGACCTTTTTCGCGATTATCCTCCTTTTCGCGTACTGCTGGTTCTTTGTTTAGAATGTGATTTTCTAATTTTTCCTTTTTTAATCATGCTCCTAGCGTAAGTAACAGGATTTTTTATAGTTTTACATCTGTTGTCGGGTTTACAAACATCAAAATTCTTGTAATATCCTTCTTCTTTAGTATCATCTTTAAAGCAGTTAGGAGGCGGAATGGATTCATTTCTGTTTCGACTCCATCTTATGTGCGAACGAAGCAAGTTTTCTCTCAGTGGTGGTTTGTTCTTCTCGTTCCACTCAAATATGTATTTCTCTATATCGCTCCAATTCCAATTAGAAGTCCTGAGGAAATTAACAAGCACAAATAGTGACCTTTTCTTTCCATCAGGCAAACCCTCTGATATGTTTTTTATGCAGGGTGGGAAGAACTTTTTTGGAACAATATCTTTAAAATCAACATGGGGGCTGAATTTCCTAAACTTCTCTATTTCATCGATTTTTATGTTGTAACCCATTCTTTTTAATTTCTCCTGTTCTTCCTTCAAAATTTTATATTTTTCTTCATAGCTCATATGTACCCACCAATCAGAAGCTTCCATCACAAGAATGTTTGACTCTTCTTTTTTATATTTGTCAAGAAATCCTTCATCTACTCTAACTTTTTTGGGTTCTGATTTCATTCTTTCGAAATCTTCAAGATCATTTGCTTTTATAGGCAATGAAACTAGAAATGTTTTTTTGTTGAGCGAGTACGGGACTCTAAAAAGATGTCTGGGTGATATAAGAATAGGATCAACATCTACAATCTGGAAAGGATCAATTCCATCCTCTGTAAATATTTGACCTAATGGTTTGTTGACTTGTCGGGAAAGATCTTCAACAGAAAAATTCTTAAGTATATTTTTTTCGAGTCTTTCCCTAACACGATACTTTAAATAACGACCTATTGTTATAGCCAATCTAGGATATTGCCTTGCTGTGGGTTTGTAATCAACTTCTTTGGGGAAAGATTCCCAGGGAATGCCTATGTGGAACCCGGTTCCTCCTGTGAACTTGATCGAAACCCCCTTTATATCGTGTTTCTTCAAACCCCAAATGAAAGCTTCGCTCGCTATCTTACCATGTTCGAATAATTTACAGTCTATGTCCAGAATAAGATCCCAGCCCGTTCTCAGTTTATCTTGGTTGTCCGACTTCAGGTTCATGGGCTGCGACCAGTGTTCAAGAGATCCGTGGAATTCTATGATCCCTGTTTTAACCATCGCTGGTATGTCGTCAGAATATTGAATAACGTTAGGTCTCTGTGAGAAGCCACCGCTTCTGAAAACGCCCGTTACCTCCCTGCCTTTGCTGAAATTGAAAATGAAGTTCTTCACGTCCTCCCTCGAGTAATATTCGTAAATCTTTCGCAAATTCATAGTTATAAATTAAGGGCAGGGAATAAATTATTTAAATGGACGGAATGAAACTCGTGTTTTCAAGGAAATGTCTCGAATATGATTCGCCAGGGCATCCGGAATCAAGCGAGAGGGTACGAGGAACGTACGAATTCCTTAGGGATTCAAAAGAATTCGAGTTCATAAATCCGGAGGAGTGTTCAAGGCAGGATCTGCTCCTCGTCCACTCGAAAGGAATGATCGATAAGATAAAGCACGGGAAATTCGTGAATTTCGAGACTCCAGCGATTCCGAATATCTACAACCACGCGAAGCTCTCGGCTGGCGGGGCGATCCTCGCGATGGAGACCGCTCTGAAAGAGGGGAAAGCGTTTTCATTGATGAGGCCTCCCGGACATCACGCTGGGAAGCGGACGTTCGAGGGGTTCTGCTATTTCAACAACATAGCGATCGCTGTTATGAAGGCGTTGAAAGGGGTGAAGAAGGTCGCGATCCTCGATATTGATGTTCACCACGGAAACGGGACGCAGGATATATTCTTAGGGATTCCAAACGTGGTTTACGTTTCCCTTCACCAGTATGGATTTATCTATCCCGGAACAGGGAAACATTCCGAAGGGAATTGTCACAACTACCCTCTGGACAGCGGAACGGAAGAAGGGGAATACCTGGAAAAGCTCGAGACCGGTCTGGAGAAAATCAGTAAATTCAATCCTGATTTGATCGCGGTATCGGCTGGTTTCGATACGTTTGAAAAGGACCCTCTTGCAGGACTCAAACTAACGATAGAAACCTATTCAAAGATCTCGAAAATGATATCAGAACTTGCGAAACCTAAATTCGCGATCCTCGAGGGCGGATATTCGAAAAAGCTTCCTGAATGCGTTTTCTCCTTCCTGAAAAATTTTTAAAACTTCGTGAGCAATCTTACTCCAACCAACCAGCCGTGAGTTTAATTAATAACGGAGACAAAAATAAAGATAAGGGGATGAGAATGAAAATCCTTTTGCTACATTCGGACTTCATAGAATGGGAGCCTAAGAAGAAGGCGGTAAAGCAGGCGGAGAAGATTGAGAAAAAAGTCAGCAATGTGAAGGACGTTCTCGTTGTTTTCTCCGCTGTCGAGAAAACCGATGAGGGAAAGGAGAAGGTGATAATCGAGAAGACCTCGAAAGAGATAGCGGATGTCATGAAAGAGGTTAAAGCCAAGAACGTCGTTGTCTACCCTTATGTTCACCTGTCAACAAATCCGTCATCCCCATCGACTGCCCTGCAAGTTCTGAAGGGGATAGAAACCCACCTGAAGAGAAAGAAGATGAAGGTTTATCGAGCGCCTTTCGGTTACTACAAGCGTTTCCAGATATCCGTTAAAGGACACCCGCTCTCGGAACTCTCGAGGGAGATCACGTCCGAAGAGGTGGTCTCAAAGGCGGTTGAGAAAGAGAAGGAGCTTCGCTCTGATTGGTACGTGCTGGACACAAAGAGGGGAATGCATAAGCTGAGGGTAGAAAAGGGGGAAGTTAAGGGGTTTGATTTCTCCAAGCACGAAAACCTCGAGAAATTCGCGCTCTACGAGATGGCGAAATCGAGGAAGGTTGGGGGAGAGCCTCCGCATATACCGCTCATGAAAAGGCTCGAGCTGGTCGATTATGAAGAGGGGAGTGACCCGGGGAACTTCAGGTTCCTCCCGAAGGGAAGGCTTATCAAATCGCTTCTGGAGGATTTCGTCACGAAAAAAACGATCGATTACGGCGCGATGGAGGTCGAGACCCCGATAATGTACGATTGCGAGCATCCCGCCCTGAAGGATTATCTGAACCGCTTCCCTGCGCGGCAGTACACGATCGAAACCCCGAATAAGAGGGTGTTCCTTCGCTTCTCCGCGTGTTTCGGCCAGTTCCTCGCTTTACACGACGCGAACATATCGTATAGGAATCTTCCCCTCAGGATATACGAGATGACAAGATACTCGTTCAGGGTGGAGCAACGCGGCGAATTAGCTGGCTTGAGAAGGCTTCGTTCGTTCACCATGCCTGACTGTCACGCCTTCTGCAGGGACGTTGAGGAAGCGAAGAAGGAACTGCTCATAAGGCTCGAACTCGCGAAGGACATTCTCAAGGGTTCGGGTATACCGATGAAAACGGACCTGGAAGCGGCCCTGAGAATGGTCAGGGGTTTTTACGATAAGAACAGGGGTTTCCTGAAGTCTATGGTCAAAAAAATCGGGAAGCCCGTTCTGATCGAGATATGGGGCAGGCAGTTCTTCTATTTCGTTTTCAAGTACGACCTCAACTTCGTGGACTGGCTCGGCAAGGCCGCGGCGTTAACAACGGACCAGATAGACGTGGAGAACGCGAAGAGATACGAAATCACGTACATGGACAAGGACAACAAGCAGAAATACCCGATCATCCTTCACCTCTCTCCTTCCGGGGCGATAGAGAGGATGATGTACGCGCTCCTCGAAAAGGCGCACATGGATTCGATAAAGGAGAAGAACCCCATCCTACCCTTATGGTTATGCCCGACACAGGTCAGGTTCATTCCGGTTTCCGAGAAATTCCTTAAACAGACTGAAAAGATTGCAGAGGATATCTCGAAGGAAAACGTGCGCGTGGATGTTGATGATCGAAACGAGAGCGTGCAGAAAAAGATAAGGGATGCCGAAATGGAATGGATTCCCTTTATCGTGGTTGTGGGGAAGAAGGAGCTGAAAGACAAGAAGCTAGCGACACGCTTCAGGGAGACAGGGAAGGTTAAAATGTTATCGAAAACCTCGCTCGTGAACATGGTCAAGAAAGGAACCGAGGGGAGACCTTTCAAACCTCTCCCGCTTCCAAAATTGGTGACGAAGAGGCCAACTTTTATAGGTTAGGTGAAAGTGATATTATGAACATGATATTCCTTGGACCTCCGGGAATAGGGAAGGGGACGCACGGGGAGATAGTATCCAGAAAATACGGAATTCCCAGGGTATCCACAGGGGAGATAATGAGGGAGGAGGTCAAGAAGGGGACAGACCTCGGAAATGATATCAAAAGTTACATGGACAGCGGAGAGCTCGTCCCGGATGAACTGGTCATAAACATAATAAAAAAAAGGGTAAACCAGAAAGACTGCAAGAGGGGTTTCATACTCGATGGCTTTCCGAGAACGGTGAGGCAGGCAAAAGAACTAGGAGATATAACAAAAATAGAACTCGTTGTTAATTTCGTTGCATCTGAGGATGAGATAATCGAGAGGATAACCGGAAGGCTGACGTGCAGGAAATGCGGAGCAATTTACCATGTAAAGAACATCCCCCCAAAAAAAGAGGGGGTATGCGATAACTGTGGCGGCGAACTCTACCACAGGGAGGACCAGGAAGAAAAAGCTGTTGAAAGGAGGATGGAGGTGTACGAAAAAAGCACCAAACCTCTTATCGAATATTACAAAAAGGAAGGCGTGTTAAAAGACGTGGATGTGGAAGGGGGGAAAGAAGAGGTTTCGAAAAGAATAAATGAAGTTATAAAGGATTTTACAGGGAACAGGGGAACGTGATCTGGGATGGAGAGGACGTGCATTATAGTCAAACCGGACGGTGTGAGGAGGAATCTAATAGGAGAGATAATAAACCGTCTCGAAAGGGGCGGGTTGAGCGTGCGCGCGATCAAGATGATAAACGCTGAAATTGAAACCCTGCGGGAGCATTATTCCGCCCACATAGACAAGCCTTTTTACAAAGGACTCGAAACCTATATGACTGAAGGACCAATAGTGGCGATGGTTTTCGAGGGTTTTGATGCTATCCAGAAGGCAAGGGACCTTACCGGTCACACGGATCCCGGCCAGGCGAAAAGGGGAACGATACGCGGGGATCTCGGGGAGGATTCATTTGAAAAAGCCGATTCCGAAGGTCGGGGTCTGCAAAACCTCGTACACGCCTCGGGAACGAAGGAAGAGGCAGAAACCGAGGTGAACCTCTGGTTCGAGAAAGAAGAGATACTTGAATAAAATTTAAAAATCTACAAATTTTAGGTAAATTTGGCCGCCAAAAAGTATTTAAATACATTTAATAATTATTTACTAAATGGTAACAATATTAATGTGGTGATTATATGCTGGGTATGACCCAAGAGTCTGAAAGGACTGGGACAAGTCTAAGAGAATTGGACAGATTCTATGTTAGGCTTGTTAATTCTGCACTCAATGGAACTAAATTTTATGTTCATAGCGGAACAGATCAGAGATATAATATCCATGAAGGACTCGGAAACGTTGGTGTAGAATACGCAAAAAGAGGGAAACCCTTAAGGGCTCAGATAATTTCTAATTTCCTTAAAGTAAAGGAGTTGGTTGAGAATTCAGATAAAAATGTACTTACGGACAAGGAAGGGAACAAGTGGGTTTTGGGTTCTCATAAAGTAAACGAAGGCGGGCATCCTGTTGATTTTTATGGAAAGCCGATTGACTTTAGTTCAAGGGCTGATTACTCGGGCAAAATAGACAAAGAGCTGAAGGTGAAGAGAAGGTATGCTGGACTACTCGACAAAGAATCAAGGGAAAGAGCTAGGAAAATGATTTGGGCATCTTCTACTCGTCAAAAGGCTATTGATTTTGATTCGGATGGTGATAAGCAGATTTTAGATAAGTATTTTGGAAAGGATGGTGATTTCGGAAAGGCGGAGGAGGGTTTTTATTCAGCGGCAAGGGGATTCGAAGCGATAAGGAATAAAAAATCCTCAGAAATGCTTTATGCAAAGGCGCTTGCATGCAGGATGATGAAAGAGGGAAATTATGACAGCGCACTGAAGACTCTAAAGGAATCAGGAGATAAATTATACGAAACCGTATTCTCAAGTCTAATCAAGAATGAAAAATTAAAGGAAAAGCAAAAATCTCCAGACGAAAAAAGTCTCAGATATAATCTTTACTCGCAGACAATAATTCATATGGGAAACAGGAAGGGGGAACTGATAGAACAATTTAAAAAGGATCCTGTTACAAAATCGATCGAAAGACACAAAAGGAACGAGGAAAAGCGGGAAAAATACAAGAAATAAGCAATTAATTATTTTTAACTTTATACAACCAATTAATAATTGTTAACATTGTGGGGATATTCTTGTCTAAATGGTTGGCAGGGGAACTGAAAAAGAGGGGTTTTTTAGGTGAAA
>CBEVTC010000040.1:0-6391 GCA_965552715.1 uncultured archaeon
TAGCAGGCATACTTAAAGACGAATCTTTATGTGAAAAGGTTGAACTTCAAATAGACAGATGTGAAGAGATAGTAGAGAACTGCAAAGCGGATGAAGAATCAGAACCATTTTGTAAGCCTACTGTATTTTTTACATGTGATAGTCAAATTGGATTGGACGAATCTGATGAGAAGGAATGTATTGAGAAGTATGGATTAATTTCAGAATAATATTTTAAACACGATCCCCTTTGATTTATAGCTTCACAATCCCCTCAACCAATTATAATGTTTCTTTAACAATAATTAACCGAGCAAATAGGGGATAACCCTTCCTTGAGGAAGGGTTTATAAATATAACGGTGTTATGAATATTTAAACCTCCATCAAAACCACATTTTAATCGCGGTTTTTAAAATATATTTTGCAGGATAGAAAAGTTTATATATGACATCAATCTACAATATATTGGTTATTTAAATTTTTAAAACACAATATATTGTGTTTTTAACCGGTAGTGAAAAAGTGTGAAAAGGTTATAAATATGATATGTCCGTACTGCGCGAGTGAGGAATTGAAGGTTATTGACAAGAGGGAATCGGATGAGAAATCCGTCAGGAGGAGGAGGGAGTGTCTTAAATGCGAGAAGAGATTTACCACGTATGAAAGGATCGAATCCGCTGACCTGATTGTCGTGAAGAAAGAGGGGAGAAGGGAGAGGTTCGACAGGGACAAGCTTAAGGGAGGAATTCTCAAGGCCTGCGAGAAGCGTCCGATAACGAACGAGACGATCGAGAAGATAGTCGACGAAATAGAGACCGAACTCAGGAATGAGGATGATGTTGAGATACCGAGCAAGAAGATAGGAGAGCTCGTCATGAAAAAGCTCAAGCGGACGGACAAGGTCGCTTACATAAGGTTCGCCTCCGTTTACCGGGAGTTCGCTGACCTGGAAAGCTTTGAGAACGAGCTGAAAAAACTGGGTGGAAAAAAGAGGTAAGTATGATAAAGAGCGTGAGGAAAAGGGACGGAAGGATCGTGGATTTTGAAAAGGAGAATATAACGAACGCGATCTTCAGGGCCGCGAAGGCGGTCGGAGGGGAGGATTATGGATTAGCGAAGGTGTTGACTGTACAGGTCGTTCAGAAACTGGAAGAAAAGTTCCCTAAAAAGATTCCCTCGGTGGAGGACGTGCAGGACATGGTAGAGAAAGTTTTAATAGAGAATGGGCACGCGAAGACAGCGAAGGCGTATATCCTCTACAGGAAGGAAAGGGAGATGGTCAGGGAGGCGAAGGAGATATTGGGCGTGAGGGACGAACTCAAGCTCCCCATTAATACGATAAAGGTTCTGAAAGCGAGGTATTTGCTTAAAGATGAGGAGGGGAATGTGACGGAATCCACGGGCGAGCTTTTCAGGAGGGTTGCCTGCCATCTCGCCCTTGTTGACCTCTTTTATCATGAAAAGGTTTTCGACAAAGACAAGGATCAGACGGTTAAGCAGCTTCCGGAACTCGAAGGCCTTCCGAAAAAAGCGAAGGACATGATGTTGAACATAAACAATGTCCGGATGCTCCACAAAGCGTATCAGAGGCTCAACCTCAGGAAACAGATGAAAGTCACGTTCAATGAACTGCTGGAGATACTGAAGAACAAATGGGACGAGATAAAGGCAAGGGAAAACGAGTTTTACGATGTGATGACGAAGTTCGAATTCATGCCCAATTCCCCGACATTGATGAACGCGGGCGTACACCTGGGGCAGCTTTCTGCGTGTTTCGTGTTGCCAGTGAATGATTCCCTCGACAGCATATTCGACACGCTGAAGCATACAGCTTTGATCCATCAGTCCGGTGGAGGTACGGGATTTTCTTTCTCGGGGCTCAGGCCGAACGGGGACATGGTTAAATCAACAAAGGGGATCGCTTCAGGCCCGCTCTCTTTCATGAGGGTCTTCGACGTCGCAACGGATGTGATAAAACAGGGCGGGAAACGTAGGGGCGCTAATATGGGGATCATGAAGATAGATCACCCTGATATTCTTGACTTCGTGACCTCGAAGGACAGCGAGAATCGGATACTCACAAATTTCAACATCTCCGTCGCCGCCACTGATAAATTCATGAAAGCGCTCGAAAACAACAGGGAGTATGAGCTGGTAAGCCCGAGAACAGGGAAGGTGTTCAAAAAACTGTTCGCCCGCCAGGTCTGGGAGATGATTACTTATCAGGCATGGAAGACTGGCGATCCGGGAATGATTTTCATAGATGAGATCAACAGGCATAACCAAACGCCTCATATAGGGGACATAGAGGCGACTAATCCTTGCGGAGAACAGACTCTGCTTTCGTACGAATCCTGTAATCTGGGTTCGGTCAACCTTTCGAAAATGATCAAAGAAACGAAAGGGAGGAATGAGATAGACTGGAAGAAATTGGAGAAGGTCGTCAGATTATCGGTTCATTTACTCGACAACGTGATAGATGCGAACTTCTACCCGATCAAGCAGATAGAGTTCATGACCCACGCGAACAGGAAGATAGGCCTGGGTGTGATGGGCTTCGCTGACATGCTCATCAAACTCGGGATCAGATACGACTCGGAGGAAGCCCTGAAACTCGGGGAGAAGGTTATGAAGTTCGTGACGGAAGCAGCGAGGGAGAAATCGGTAGAGCTCGGAAAAGACAAGGGGAGCTTCCCGAACTTCAAGGGAAGCGTCTGGGACAAGAAAAGATATAAATACATGAGAAACGCGACCGTGACAACTATCGCCCCCACGGGAACGATAAGCATAATCTCGAATTGTTCGAGCGGGATCGAACCTTTGTTCGCCGTCGCCTTCGTGAGGAAGAACGTCCTGAGCGGGGAAGACGAGCTTGTCGAGGTTAACAACATCTTCGAGAAATACGCTAAAGAGAAGGGATTCTATTCCGAAGACATCATGCACGAAATCTCGAGAACCGGTTCGCTTGAGGGGATCGAAGGCGTTCCGAAAGAAGCGATAGATCTCTTCAAAACAGCGCATGACGTGGACTACGAATGGCACATAAGGATGCAGGCTGCCTTCCAGAAACACACGGACAACGCTGTGAGCAAGACCATAAACTTACGAAGCGAGGCAGGGATAAAGGATGTCGAGAGAGCGTACGAACTCGCTTACAAATTGAAATGCAAGGGGATAACGATCTACCGCGACCTGAGCAAGGTCGTTCAGGTGATACACATAGGGGAGGAGAACAGGAAGAAGATAAAGTACGTCAAGAACGATAAAGAGAAGAAGGAACTGAAGGAATCCGAGGAAGTTTGTCCTTCATGCAAATCCAAGCTGTACTTCGCTGAAGGATGCTACACCTGCCTGAACTGCGGGTATTCGAAGTGTGCGTAGTTGGAGGATAAAAAATTCAAGTCGATGGAATGAAAAGGACAGAGAACGCGGTTTCGTACGTTATCTACAACGGGAATGGGACAAGGATTCTCTCTGTCAAGAGACCCGGGAATGACGATCTCCCGAACGTCTGGGGCCTGCCTGCGGGAACGGTTAGGGAAGGGGAAAATCCTGAACAGGCCGTTGTGAGGTCAGGGAAGGAAAAGCTCGGGGTTAAACTCGAGGTCAAGGGAATGCTGAACGAGGGGGAGATCGAACGAGAAACGTATATATTACATATGAAACTATACGAGGCGGAGATAAGGGAAGGAGAACCGAAGGTTCCGCAGGCTTCCGGGGGAACGCAGTACGTTGAATGGAAATGGGCGGAACCAGGCGAACTGAAGGAGGCCGCCTCGAAAGGTTCGCTCTGTTCGAGGTTGTTATTGGAAAAGAAAGGAATAAGGTGGTGATATGGGTATAGCGTGCGTGTTCACTGGAAAGGGGAAAGGCAAGACTTCCGCCGCTTTCGGAATGGCTGTCAGATTCCTCGGGTACGGTAAGAGTGTCGTTATTGTCCAGTTCCTTAAGGGGAGGAAGACAGGGGAACTGCTGCTCAAGAAAAACCTCCCCGGTTTCGAAATAGTCCAGTTCGGGTCAGATGATTTCGTGGATCTGAAAAACCCCTCGAAAGAGGACATCGAACAGGCGAAGGAGGCCTTGTTCTACGCCAAACGCCTGCTGACGAGGTCGTACAGGCCTGATCTGCTCATTCTCGACGAGGTCAACGTCGCGCTTTCTGCGGGGATGATTGAGGAAAGGGAAGTTCTGGAACTGATTGAGAAACTCCCCGACAAGACGAACCTTGTCCTGACAGGGAGGGGCGCGACGAATAAACTCATGGAGAAAGCCGACCTGGTAACGGAAATGAGGGACGTGAAGCATCCTCTCAAAAAGGGGAAGAAGGCGGAGAAGGGTCTTGAATATTGAGGGATCTCATGGTATTATCAGGCAAGACCATAAGGGAATTGCTGGATTCAGGAAAGCTCGTTATCGAGCCCCTGGATCCCGAACAGATCCAGCCCGCTTCGATCGACCTGAGGATCTCGGACGAGATACTGATTTCCAAGGGGGAGGAGATAGATTTCGGGAAGGAGCCGGAATACGAGAAGATCCAGCGAAACGAGATAGTTCTTCCCCCGAAAACGCACGTCCTCGTCCGAACGATGGAAAGGGTTGAACTTCCTAATGATGTCGGCGGGATAACGAAGCTGCGGAGCTCGCTTTCCAGGATAGGGGTGATGCTGAACAACGCGGGCTGGGTGGATCCGGGGTTCAAGGGAACGCTGACCCTCAGCGTTTTCAACCCGAATGATTCCCCCGTAAAGATAAAGCCCGGAACGCGCTTCTTCCAGCTCATACTTTTGAGGCTCGACAGCGAGAGCGAGGGTTATTCGGGCAAATACGCAGATCAGAAGGAAATCACGGGCAGCAGGGCGCATACGGGTTGATCTCGCATGGAATTACGGATTTAAAGATAAGCTTTCAGAATTAAATAAGGAGGACATCCTCTATGAACTTAAGGTACTTGCTAGCAGGCGTTTTGGTGGTCGCGCTGGTCGCTCTGGGAAGCCTCGGTCTCAATCAGATAACTGGTTCTATCGTTTCAGATGGAGGAAACAGAGAGGTTCAGGTTAACATAGATTACGGTGAAAACGAAGAGACATTCGATGTGGAAATCGGCCCGAGAGAATCAGCGTTCGATTCCCTCAAGAGGGTGGCGACTGTCGATTACGAAGCAAATGAGATGGGCGCTTTCATTACAGGGATAAACGGCGTTAAGCAGGACGATGATCACTTCTGGATGTATTTCGTGAACGGGGAGAGGCCTGATGTTGGTTGCGCTTACTACCACCCCGTTGACGGGGATGTTATAACGTTCAGGTATACCACGGCGAAATAATTCTGAACTATAGGAAATAACCGCAAAAAACAACCAATTATTTAAATACGCTCACCGAATATCATTTCTATGTCCAAGAGAAGGAAGAAGAAAGCTGGTTCTGAGCCCAAGACAGAGGAAAAGGAAAGACCGAAAAAGGAGAAAGCCTCTGAAATAAAGATCAGAAAAACCGGGAAAGCAGATATGAAAAAAATGTTGCTTTACTCTGTTGTGATCGCCGTGGTTTTCTTCGCGGCGGGATTTTTCGTCGGTCCCACAATAATGGGCGGGGTCACCACGTCCGGAACTGCTGATCAGCTCATTTTCATTTCCCCACCCGGCTGCACTAACTGCGAGGAGATGGAGCCATTGGTGAAGGAAGTCGCTGACACGCTAGGTGTATCTTTCACTAAAACGAGCTTCAGCCAGCAGCTAGAGAATCCCGGTTTCGTTTTGGTCTATAATAATAATTTTTTGGGCGTATCCGGTTTCGACAGCGAAGCAAGCCTAAAGGAGCAGGTATGTCTGATAACAGAAAACGACGAAATCTGTGAAGAATCAGGCGGGCTCACTCCACCTGAGCTGCCAACCCCTCCTCCGCCCGAAGTTACGAAAAGTGACAGACCGGAGGCCCACGCTTTTATAATGTCTTATTGTCCATACGGCCTGCAGTTCCTGAAGGCGTACATACCCGTTATCGAGCTACTCGGTGACAAGGCGGATCTCCAGGTCAATTTCGTCCACTACGTAATGCACGGGGAAAAGGAGATGACAGAGAACACGAGAATGCACTGCATACAGAAGGAAGAGAAAGCGAAGTTCACGGATTACCTGAGGTGTTTCGTTGAATTCGATGATCCGGAAAAATGCATGAGCGAGACGGGCATTGACAGCTCCGCGATCGATACGTGCATGGAGACAACGGACACGGAATTCGAGTTAACCAAGACATTCCAGGAAAGCACGGAAAGATTCCCTCGTTACGGGGTTGATGCCACGCTTGCCCAGCAGTACGGGGTGGCGGGCTCGCCCACCTTCGGCATAAACGGCCAGCAAGTCCAGGTGAACCGGACGCGGGACGCCGGTTCTCAGTTGTCTGAAGACGTAG
>CBEVTC010000041.1:0-6212 GCA_965552715.1 uncultured archaeon
GCCGTATTCGGAATGTTCGTGCGAAACGGAAATAATCGAAATAGAGAAACCCTGCTCCTGCGGACCATGCCCGACATGCATTTCTGAAGAAGAAACAGAAGAGGAATCTGAAGAATTCGGAATAATTTCATATCCCGAAGAAATTAGCAAGGACAGTGAAATCGAAATAAAAATCAATCTGGAAAACCCATCCGCCAATAGGAAAAACTACACCATCTACTCTTATGTTTATGAAGGGAACAAGCCCGTTTCCTTGGGTTTCGACGGAAACGACTGGGTCAATACGTGGAACGCCAACAGCCAGAACGTCAGCATATCGGGGAATTCCTCCGTAAACCTCACACTAAAAAACAGGATAGCGAACGACACGGAACTTGGTAAATACAAACTGAGGGTGAGGATATGGGTCGACGACAAGAAGCATGACATAACAAGGGATATCCTCGTCAAAGAACCTGCGAAACCAGTAAACCAAACAGTAAACCAAACAATTGAAAAGGAAAACAAGACAGAATACAATGAAACCGAAAGTGATGAACCTGAAAGCGAGATACATATACCAACAGGCCGAGTAATTTCGAAAGAGGAGAACTGGTTTTCCATTTTAATAGAAAGCGTTATTAATTTCTTTAAAAACCTCTTCAGTCTATAAATAAAATCACTAATAGGTTGATGTGCATTTTAATGTGCATCTTTCACTAGTATTGGGCCTGTAGCTCAGTTGGAAGCTTTCGAATGACATAGACGGAGTCTATGTCAGTCTGTACTAGAGCACCAGAGAACGAATTCGGTGAACCTCCTAAGCTGGGTGTCCGGGGTTCGAATCCCCGCAGGTCCGTGTGATACTTTTATAACTTTTTGCGAATAAAATATTAACATGGCAAGGATAATTGCGATATCTTCTGGTAAGGGTGGCGTGGGAAAAACAACGCTTGTCGCGAATCTTTCCGCCGCCCTCGCCCAATACGGAAAGTCCGTTGTGGCTTTGGACGCGAATCTCACCACCTCAAATCTCGCCCTCCACCTGGGCATGCACCTATACCCGAAAACGCTCCATGACGTGTTTGAGAGGAAAGCAGGTATAAGAGACGTGACATACATGCACAAAACAGGTTTTAAAGTGATCCCTGCTGACATTTCCTTCCGGAAGTTGAGGGACGTGAGATCGCATGAATACATCGATGTTTTCTACAGATTAATCGAGGAAAACGATTTTATCCTGATCGATTCCCCTGCAGGGCTCGGAAGGGATTCGCTCGCGGCGATAGAGGCTGCTGACGAGCTTATAACCATAACCAACCCCGAGCTCCCCGCCATAACCGATGCCCTGAAACTGAGCATTCTTGCGAACAAATACTCAACACATAATCTGGGAGTGGTTGTTAATAGGATAAAAAGGGAATCGCACGAGGTCCCGATCGAACATATAGAAAAAATGCTCGGTTTGCCCGCGATAGGGAAAATCCCGGAAGACAGGGAGGTCCGGAAAGCAATCGCCCTTAAAGAGCCTGTTGTCTCTTACAACCCGAAATCCCCTGCCGCACAGCACATAATTGCGCTGGCAGCGAATCTTATCGGAGAAGAATACACGCCCAGAATGCCTTGGGGTCTCCGCCTTTTCGGCTGGCTGGCGAGGTAAGCTATTTTTTCAGGATTTCGAGCATATCGCTCAGGTTCACCTCGAAAGCGCAAACCGGCTGCTCTATCCCGAAGTTATCCAGAACTTTTGGATGGATCTCACCTATATAGGCGATTTTCTTCCCATTAACAGAAACCCTCCCGGCCCTTCCTGGTATGAATGAGGGATGTTCGGTTTTAACAATCTTATGCTCGAGCCCCAATGACGAAAGCAAGTAATCGAGATACTGCCTTATTTCAGTGTAATTCGCATCCTTATGGCAGGAAACACACGCAATTCTCACGAACTCCTCAACCCCGGTTTCTCTTTTGGGGTTCTTTTTAAACACCGATCCGATGTCGAATATTTTCTGAGGATAATCATGCCTGGTGTTCTCGCTTAAGACTTTCATAATGCTCGGAATCATCCATGATCTGAGGATATCGTATTCAATATTTGCGGGGTTCATGAGCTCAATGCAATCCATCTCGGTGAGCATATTCTTGTTCATGTCTTCCTTGTTTGTTAAATGGTAGGTGATGGTTTCAAGGAAGCCCAACCCGATCATCAAGTCAGCGATCTTTTTCTTGAAAACCTCGAAAGGATCTTCTTCCCCGATTGTCGAGACATTGGGAATTTCAGCATCAAACTTCTCATAGCCGTAAGCTATTGCTATATCTTCGGTCAGGTCAACAGGATGCATAATGTCAGATCGGTAAGGTGGGATCTTAACTTCTTTGCCATCAAAAGAATAGCCCATTTTCTCGAAAAGCCTTTTGAAATCTTTCATTTTCAGGTCAAGACCCAGCCATTTGTTAATGTAATTCAAATCAACCCTCATCCTTTTCGGCCTGAGATCCGGTGTTGTGATATTCTTATCAGGATATTCAAGTTTCATTGCGTAGATCGTTCCGTCCATGTCAGCGAGAGCTGTAACTATCATGTTAAGACACATGTTCAGCGTGTTCATATCGAATCCGCTGCACTCAATGAATACGTCTTTCGTCTTCTCGATGATCTTTCCGGTTCTCTCCGAATTTATGATAGGAGGCATTGAAAGTACTTCGTTCGCCGCATCTATGAAGAACGGAAAGACGTCCTTACCCTCAAGAAGATGAGCGTAATCACGGCCTGCAGGATGTTGATTCAGGATCTGAAGACCATTCATCTCACTTCCCCATTCAAGCGGTACGAATCTCACGTCTTCAGGTTTACTTCCGACAAATCTTATGGGAAGGGTGATCTTTTCGAATGGGTATATCCCTATCGCCACCTTTTCCCTGTTCCTTCCGAATGTCGTGTGGAGTTTTTCCTGAATCTGTATAACTTCCTTTATCTTCTGATCATTGAATTTCAATCCCCTGACAATCGCGCACGCGGTGTAGGGTCTGACCATGTGGACGCTCTTCTCGATTATGACCTTGAAATCTCTGGGGGGTTTCTTGACAGCGTATTCTTTCAGACCTTTCTCTATCCCCATAAATGTTTTCAAAGCCCTCACAAAACCCTGGGCACTGAGCATATCGGGTCTGTTGGGGAAAATCTCAACCATAATCTCCCGGCTGTCTAGTTTTTCGAGGTCTGTCCCCAGCATGCTTATCCTGTCTTTCAACAACTCATCAGGATATCTCTTTCCCATGAGCTTATCGAATTCCTTCCTGTCTATAGTTATCGTTGGCATTTACCTCAACCACATCTTTATTTCTCTGAGCCGTTTCAGATCGTTCTTATACAATTCCCTCAAATCGGTTATTTTATAGTAAGACAATATCATCCTGTCAAGACCCGGACCCCAAGCAAGGACAGGGATATCTTCACCGAGAAGAGGAACTACTACCTCCGGCCTGAAAATCCCGGCTGCAAACACCTCAATCCACTGTTTGTGAACAGGATCATAAACTTCGCCTTCAACACTCGGTTCTGTGTAGGGGAAATGGGCCGGCCTGAATCTCACCTTCGTGAACCCAATTTTGTTCGCGAAATTTTTCAGGTAACCCAAAAGATGCTTGAAATTCGCATCAGGATCAACCACTATGCCTTCAAATTGATTAAATTCGAACAAATGGCTCCAGTCCATGGTTTCATTACGGAAACACTTTCCTATTGCAAAATACTTCGCAGGCAGATCATCTTTCTTCAGCTGGGCAATTGTTCTTGCGGAAAGACAGGTTGTATGTGTCCTCATGACGTTCGATCTTGCGCTTTCACTATCCCATCTGTACTGCCAACCTTTGCTTTCAGTTGAACCCCCGTTTTCATGAACGGCCTTCACGGCCTTCACGATTCTCTGATCAGGGAGTTTGCCCGTTCTGGGGTTTTTTATGTAAAAAGTGTCCTGAAGATCGCGGACGGGGTGATCCTGTGCGGTGAAAAGCGCATCGAAATTCCAGAAACTAGTTTCTAGCAGAGGGCCCGTCATCTCTTTGAAACCAAGCTCAAGCCACACCCTCTTGGCGTATTCCACTACCTGGTTAACGAAATGCCTCCTCCCCCCGTAAACCTTGGGAACGTTTATCTCCACATCATACCTTCTGAATTTCTTATCAACCCATTTCCTTTCTTTAAGCATCTTAGGTGTGAGTTTCTCAATAAGGTCCAGCTTTGAGAATTTCGATTTTCTTATGAGCTTTTTGCCTGTTTCGGTCAACTTTACGTGCTTGAGTTTTGCACTCTCCTTTATTATGATATCCTTCCTTTTAAGGAGTTTCCCAGCGAGGTTCTTTTCTTCATCACTCAAATCCTCAAAGGGGGAAGGAAGCTTTTTGAGAAACTTCTCCTCAGGGAAGCCTTTCCTGAGAATACTCTCCCTTTCACTTGTGGGTTCCACATCATCCCCCAGTATTGTTATTGCATATCGAGATTTCAAAAGACCGAGAGATATTCTCACCTCATTATTATCCAGGTTTGCAACCCTTTTTATCGATTCCAGATCCATCTTTCCGTCAAGAACCTCAAGGAATCGCTTTTCCGGCAAACCTTTCTTTTCGTAAATTCTCCCGTTTTCACCAAGTTTCACAACATCCCTTAGAGAGGATTTTATCTTAACCACGCCTTTATTCTCGAGCCATTGTAGCGCGCGCATCACTTCAACATCCTTTTTCTTTGAAAGCTTTGTTATCTCTTTCAATTCAATACCATCTTTTAGAAAAGGGAGAACATTCCTTTCCACTGGACTCAAGGTCTCGAGAAGTTTCTGCATATCCATAGATTAATATGGTTTTCCTTTTTTATAATTTTGAGGCCCAAATCTCTACATGGATACAGGCGAATACAACAGAAAATTTTATTCAAAGATATTCGACAATAAAGCAAAAAGGTACTACAGTATACAGAAAAAGAAGATAGAAATAGTGTTGAAATTACTGGAAAAACACGAAAATGGGAGAGTTCTGGATATTGGTTGTGGTGACGGCTTGATATCGACCTTGATAGCCAATGTGACAAAAGCGAAGGTCTACGGGGTGGATATAAGCCGCAAGGCTTTATCGAAAGCGAGGAAAAAAGGGATAATCACAAGGGCGATGAATGTGGACAAACAGGGATTCCCCTTCGAAGAGGAAAGTTTTGATGCGGTATTCTGCGGGGATTTGCTTGAGCATTTGTACGACACGGAAAACCTATTAGAGAATGTGAGGAAAATTCTGAAACCGAACGGGTACCTTATAATCTCGGTTCCCAACATCGCTTCGTGGTATAACCGGGGGTTCCTTTTGTTAGGCTACATGCCCACCTGGATTGAATCCTCTCTTAAAACGTATACAGGGAATCCGGTCATTAAAGAGGGTGTGGGTCACATCCACGCGTTCACAAAACGCTCGCTGACAGAACTCCTGGTGTTTAAGGGGTTTTCCATAGAAAAGGTTACTGGAAGCCCCGTGCTAGCAGATGGTACGAGAAGAAAATGGAAGGAGAGGCTGTGGAACGGGGCGGATTCGTTTTTCGCAAAAAAGGCCTCCTTGGCCTCGACGCTGGTCGTGAAGGCGAGGAAAAGATAAAAGAGAAGTGTTTGAATATATAACTGTGGGATCATGAAAAGGACCTTTTTCAACAGCGTGACGATAAGCCTGCCAAAGAACATCATCCAATTCTCGTTAGGCGTTATTCTTTACTGGTTCCTGCTGGGCATACCAAATACGTATACAACCCTGCTGGCCTTGTCCGGGTTTCTCATCGCGTATTCCTCTGTTTACCTCTACAATGATATGGTTGATCACAAGGAAGACAGAAAAGACAGGGAAAAACTGAAGTGGAAACTTGTCGCTGGCGGCCACATAGGAGTGAATTCGGCGAGAGTGCTTTCTTTATTTTTTGCAGGTTTTGGTCTCGCGATATCCTTACTCGTGGGCAGGTGGTTTTTCCTGATGGTGCTGGCAATGCTATCCCTTAACTTTCTCCATTCTTCACCATACACTAGGTTTAAAAAAAGTCTGCGTAAAACAACGGTGAACATGACGGCAATAGAGTTCTTGAAATTTTCCTGCGGCTGGTTCGCGCTCACGGGCGACTTGACGAAATTTCCCTTCTGGCTGATTTTCGCTTTTTCAATAGTTTACACAACGAGTTATTTGATTTACAAATTCAAATTCAGGGGCGG
>CBEVTC010000042.1:0-5943 GCA_965552715.1 uncultured archaeon
TAGCGCTTATTCCAATCTGGGGATGGAGCTTTCGGTTCAAAAGGTTTCCAAGTGTCCCGGATCTGGTGAACCAACCCTTAATTTAACGCTCACCAACAACGATGACGAGACACATACGTATTTGCTTTCCCTTGAGCTGCCCCAGGGATGGGAAACCCCTGATAACGGCTTCATACCACCTGCCACGCCCTCTATAGGTTCCGGGGAGACCGAGGATATACTTTTCTGGATAAACCCCCCGATTGCCGAGCCAGGGCTATACACGGTAAAGGTTAATGCCAAGACAATGGATGGGGATTTCGAAAACTCAGTAGACCTCGAGGTTGAGGTTCTGAGATGTCATGATGTTTCTATCGAAGTGGATGAGACGATAGATATATGCGAGGAAACGGACTTCAAGTACACGTTCGGGGTCACGAACAACGGAAAGGAAGCGGAGGAGTTCGAAATAACTATTTCTCGTTCATGGGATGAGAACTTTTACAAGGAAAGCATAACGATAGGTTCCGGGGAGACCGAGGATATATCAGTGAATGTGACGTCCCCGGAAGAGAGCGGGAGGATAACGGTAAAGGCGGAATCAAAGGAATCGTACGCAAAGGACGAGAAACACACTCAGGTTAATGTTAAAAAGTGTTATGATCTTGATGCCAGCCTCCAGCCAACAGAGGCTTCCGCTTGTCTGGGAGGGTCCTCGAAATTCTCGCTCACCATAACGAATCTCGGAACCGCGAGCGATACGTATTCGATAAGTTTACCGGACTGGGTTGTGCCTAGCCAGGAGAGCGTAATGGTCGAATCCGGGGAGGAGGAGAGCGTTAGCTTGTCTGCGTACCCGGAATTTGAAGGTAAAACCAGTTTTGACATAACCCTGAGTTCACGGAATGACCCGAAACTTAAAAAGACCCTTACAGGAAGCGTGGATGCGAGGGAATGCAAGGGCGTGACGGTGATTGTCTCTCCCGCCAGCCAGGAGGTCTGTAAAGGAATTCCTGCGAATTTCAAGGCCACTGTGAAAAATACCGGAACCGTTTCTGATTCGTACGATCTGGAAACAGACGCAGGCACACTCGAAAATAACAAGGTCAGCATAGAACCAAGAGAGACAGGGGAAGTTAGCCTGACTGTAGATACAAAAGAGCTTGAATTCGGAGAAAACATGATTACTGTAAAGGGTACAAGCGGAGAAACATCCGACCAGAACACGGTCTCGCTCCTGGTGGAAAACTGTTTCTCAGCGGATTTCGGGGTGAGCCCTGAGAAACCCGAGGTGTGCGCAGGGGACGAGATAGACTACACGCTCGTTCTGAAAAATGTCGGTGGATTCAAGGACAATTACACATTCGCTGTAGAGGACGAGGAGATAGGCTATGCCCAACTCGAACCGAATGAATTGAAAATGTTCTCAACAAAAATGAAGATGGATTTCCCTGAAGGGGAATACAACATAACGTTCAAGGTCGTTTCAGAATACGTCTCAAAGGAAGCGGTCTCAACCGTTACCGTGAAATCGAAAGACGAGTGTTACAACGTTGAAGTTTCGAGTGAGGATCTGGAAGTAAGAGTTGAGCCCGGAAAGGGAACCGTCCTGGCTGTTAAGGTTAAAAACACAGGGGGGAGAACCGATAGTTACTTTCTGGAGATCGAAGGACCCGAATGGGTCTATTTGAGCGAGGATTCCGTTTCTCTCGTGGGGGATGAAGAAGCCTACTTTTATCTCTACATCTCCCCAGGGTACGAGGTCGAAAATAAAACGTACGATATTTCCCTGAAAGCGGAGTCAGCAAACTCCGTGGACAGGATAGATTTCAGGATCGGGGCGGGCGTTGAACCCGAGCCGGCGAAAGTAACAGAAGAGCCGGGCATAACCCTTGAGACGGGAATCCCGACAGGAGCGATTGTTGGAGCAACGGGAAACACAGGGAAGGTTGTACTTCTCGCTGTGATAGTTCTGTTCATTATAGTGATCCTTGCGGTCAAGTTCGTTCTTTTCGTTAAATAGGTGTTACCGGTATGAAATACACCATAGCAGAAGCAAAAAAATATATACTTTTGGCTTTAGACCTGTCTTCAACTTTGACCTCCCGTGCAAGAAATAATATTTTGTTTGGTTATGAGGCGCTTGGTCGAGTTAGAAAGATAATGAATAATACTGGAGCCAGAGAAGATAATCTTCCTGATATTTTAAATGAATTGAAATCGCGAAAATCAAATGTAAAAGAACTCTTATCAGAATACGAAAAACCAGAATACAAAGAAAATGAGAAGGCTTTGACATATTTCAGTAAAAATTTCAAGACGTTAATAATGAATATGAAAATAAATCCACAAACCGATAATAAAAGTGATTATGAAATTAAACATTTTTATAAAGAAAATAAACATGTGAAAGAACTAACTAGAAATCTAGTAAAGTTAAGAAATCTCGAACAAGAATTGAGCAAAGGTGAAGAAAAAATCAAATCACTGATGAATTGAACTCAATAACTCAAAATTTTCAGAATACCGTAAATTCTGCTCACTTGGAGGCTTATCTCAGCGAGCATTATCCAGGGGGCGTTACTCGTTCTCAGGAACTTCTTGAGCAATTTCCTGTAAAGCCATGCCTTTGGAAAAGAATAATGGGAATTCATGTATTCCAGGACCTCTTTTTGCGATCTCCTGAGCCTTCCCCTTGCCCAGTTTATGACATCGTCCATTCGTATGTATTCGGTTTCGAAAACGACCCTCCCCTTTATTATGTTTTTAAGAACGGAATCCACACCATCCGCGTCCATTATGTTCAGCGAGTGTCCTATCATATCAAGTGTGTGGGCATCTGACCCGACCACTTTTGGGATTTCCGAGTTCTTGAATTTGGACAGGACGAATCTGTTGTTGATTTTGTCTATGTTAAGCGAATTGAATATCTCGACGGCGTCTGTTTTGAATGCGAGATTCCCAATACCCTGCCCTCTTATATCGAAGGGGTGTGGTGCGACAGCGATCCCTCCGGCATCATGAATACTCTCGATAGACTCCTCAACACCCAGGAAGTTTTTCACGGGTTCTGTGATTCCCAACGCTATCAGATGCCCTGATTTCGTTTGCAGTTCAACTGCCGGGATAAAGATGATTCCCTGTTTTTTCGCCTCCTTTGAAGCGGTTTTCCAGGCTTCTGTTGTTTCGTGATCGGTTATCGCTATTCCTGAAAGTCCGATCTTTTTCGCCCTCCTGATTATCTCTTCCGGTTTTGCCAAGCCTTCGCAGGGGATTTTCTTTCCCTTTGAATAACATGAATGCGCGTGAAGTTCGAATCTCATGAACACACCTCGGATGTAAAATATGAATATTTATTTATATCTAACTTATAAAATTCTTATAAACACGCGAAAACGAGGTGATGCTTATTTCAATCGTCCCAGAGCATGTTGGAATTATCCCTGACGGTAACAGGAGGCTTGCGAAACGTTTAATGAGAAAGCCCTGGAAGGGGCACGAATGGGGCCTGGAGAAGATAGTAAAAGTTCTTGAATGGTGCAGAGAACTCGGGATAAAAACCATGACTTTTTACCTTCTCTCACTCGAAAACATCGAAAAACGACCGAAAGGGGAGCTGAATTTCATTTTCTCTCTCGCTCGGAAGGAAATTGAAAACATACTAAAAGATAAGGAGCACATAGTTCACAGAAACAAGGTGAAAGTTAATTTTTTCGGAAGGCTTGATCTGCTCCCAAAAGACCTGCAGGAAGGGATTCGAAAGGTCACGGAAAGAACGAAAAACTATTCGGATTATTTTCTGAACCTAGCGATAGCTTATGGCGGAAGGCAGGAAATAGTGGATGCCTCGAAGAGGGTTGCCTTCGACGTTAGCAGGGGGATCGTAGATCCGGAAAAAATAAACGAATCGTTGTTACGAACGTATTTCTGGACAAACGGTTTTTCCGACCCAGAGCTGGTAATAAGGACAGGGGGGGAGAAAAGACTTTCGAATTTTTTACCTTTCCAGTCCACTTATTCCGAACTCATTTTCCTTGACAAGTTCTGGCCCGAACTCGAGAAAGAGGATTTTTTCAAAGCTGTCAGAGAATTCGAGGAGAGACAAATGAGATTCGGAAAATAAATTATTGATATTCCCCTGAGTTTTCTTTATTTCTATTTAAAATATTACAACAAAAACTTAATTATGAAAAACAAGGGTTTACACTTGGGGCTAATACCTGACGGGAGCAGGAGGTGGGCAAGGCTGCATAAAGTCCCTATAAACGACTGGAGCAAATCTGGGGAAACCACAGAAAAGATAGTCACGCACGGCCTTACAAAACATCCGGAGGTGAGCGAATTATCTCTGTGGGCAATGTCTACGGAGAACGTTGACAGGGATGATTATTCCAAGAATCTTGTCTACAGTATGCTCAAAGGAAAACTGCAAGATTTGCTAAAAAGTCCTCTCATTAAATATGAGGAAATAAAGGTAAACGTGATTGGCTCAAGGTTTAAAGAAGTCCCGCAAACTATAAAAAACTTGGCGAATAAAGTCGTCTCCAAGACCAAGAGCCACAAAGGAGGGAAGATACTTAATATATGCATCGGCTATGGAGGCAGGCAGGAGATACTTGATGCTGTCATGTCAGCATCAAAATGGCTCAGAAAAAACCCGACAATAGCAAAAATTCACGAAAGCATGTTTGAAAAACACCTGATGATACCCAAACCCCTGGACATAGTAATCAGGACGGGTGGGGAGAAGAGGCTTTCCGGTTTCATGCTTTACCAGATTGAGTACGCCGAACTGTTTTTCACAGACACATTGTGGCCGGACTTCAGTGTAGAGGAGCTTGACAGGATAATGAAAGAATTCAGGGAAAGGCACAGAAGGTTTGGGAAGTGATAAGAACGAAACAGTTGCTAGATAACATAAGGGTTAGGGACATTCTTCTGATTTTTGTGTTGATTTTGATACTTTTGATTTCACCCTACCTTAAAGACATAAGTATTCCAATACCTTCGTTCAATATACCCACCGTATCCAGTGCAAATGATAATTACAACGAACCCCAAGCGAACACGCCCGTGGACGAACCTCAAGGAGGTTACGTGCCCGATACAAGCACAGGGAAGGGCCTCTGTGAGCAGGCGTGTGGTGATTTCTGCAATGCGAATCCGAACACCCCCTCTACACCCTGGCACGAGATAACTCCGCCTGGCTCAACAAAAAACTGCAAGACCATCCTTGAAGAGGAGTTGGGCGTCGCTGACCTGAGCACCTGCGAGCAATGCAAATGTGTGTGCTACATGGGATGATTTATAAAACTTTAACCTAAAAATTAACAAAGTGTTTTCTATGATTGAGAGGCAGACCGCAAAGAAGGTTCATGTATGGGACATAATGAACGGGTCCTTCGTGAGGAAGGAAGGGCTTGAGCCGAGTTTTGTGAAGACAAAACAAGGGGAGGAGATATCAAGGGCTCACATACTCGGAACGGTCGCTTCGAAGTTTATCGCGGAGGATGGAAATTACGCTAGCGTCACGATAGACGACGGGAGCGATACAATACGATTGAAGGTGTTCAAAACCACAAAACCCCTGGATTCCCTTGAACTTGGGGACGTGGTTGACGTTGTAGGAAAAGTCAGGGAATACGAGGGGGAAACGTACGTAATACCCGAGGTCGCGAGGAAAATCGAAAACCCGAACTTCGAGCTTTTGAGGAGGCTCGAACTGGTTCACAAGGAAAGGGGGATAAAGAAAGCAAAGGATTTTGTGGAAAAGAACAAGGGGAAGGATCCCGAGGAGATCGAAAAAGACCCCGAAAAACATGTAATCGAGACGTTTATGACCGGAGAAGGGGACGGGAAGGAGAAAAGCGTTCTGAAAAAGGAAATTCTGCAGGCGATTGAATCATCCCCTGAGGGCATAGTCTACTCCGAGCTCACGAAGAGGGTGAAGGCGAAGGAAACCGA
>CBEVTC010000043.1:0-5881 GCA_965552715.1 uncultured archaeon
CAGGATACGTGGTTTCCAGTGTAGCGAATGTGCACGGTCTGGAGGTTTTTGGTCTTGGCGGGAGTGTCGCGAGAAACAACCCCGAATACGTTGATATGATAAATCATCACACCAATTCGCTCGTGGAGGGCAGCAAGATTTCACCCAAGGGGATAACTGTTGAATTATCCCCGCTCGGGAGCGTGGCGAATGATTACGGAGCGGCCAGTCTGGTTTTACCTCCCGAATACAAACCAGAATGGGTGAAGACCATGGTTAAACGGGCTGAAGAAAAAAAGTCGTAAGATTTGAAGTTCTTGCAATTATATAACCTTTCTCATTCCCTTTGATGTTTCTTCCTTAGATCTGTCAATGAATTCCAAAGCATACTTCTCAGGATCCAGGCTGGTGTCCCTTATTAATGGCATTAGATCCATTGCATGTATTAAATCCGAGGCTTCGTCTACCTTATGAGATTCAGCAAAGGTGGCGTTTGCCTTTCTCCTCCCTATCACGGCAATGTCATATGCCTTTCCCCCGGCTATCTTGGAGTCAAAGACATCCAATAAATCTTTTGCCAGCTTATCGTGACCTGAAACGTCAAAAGAAATTTTATCCCCATCCACCAGCCAGTCCAGATTCCTCCATCCCTCGCATCCATAGAAATTTAAGGGTATCACTTTCTCGGAAAGTTCTCTTAAGGCCTCTATGGTTCTTAACGCAACCGCTACATGTGTATCATGACTGTCAATAAGGGCATGGGCATAAATGGTGGGGGGTCTGCAACTATCAGTCAAATTTTTGAGATCTTCAACAACGTCCTTGATTTTTTCTCTGTCTTTCACAACATTGCTGGGGTAGTCCAGCAAAGCAACTCCTGAATATTCTCCGATATAAGCTGCCTTTTTTTGCTCTCCCACTCTTATTTGTTTCATATCTTCATCAGGAATATCTGCATAAGGACCACTTCTCGGGCTGCCGCCTCCTTCCGTAACTACTACGCCAAAAAACCATTTTTTAGAATCATTAAAACATTCAGCAACGCCTTTGAACATTGATATTTCAAGATCATCCGGATGCGCGCCAATGCCCATATGGGTGGTTCTATTGAACGCTTCCTCGTATGTCGCTCCGTCCGGAATGTATAACTGGGCGCCTTTCCTTCTGAATCTGTACACTTCATTCATTATGATTATCATAGCCAAAAATAATTTAAGTCTTGAGCCCGCCTGCCTTCGGTCGCAAGGATTTAAAACCTCGCCGGAATTATAAAGCAAGATTTGTTTTGAAGGGGAAAGGTATGCAGAAAGTCAAGTGCGACAAGTGCGGGAACCTCATGCAGGTCAAATGCGCGATGAGGCCGAAAACCACCTTAAAAAAATGCAGGTTCCTGGATGCCACGGCTGAATGCAGAGTTATCTGCGGGAAATGCGAAAAGGTGCATACGATAAGGTTCACGTTTAGGAAAGAATAGAGGCAAAGGCCGCGTGATTAAATGCCCAAGTAAAGAATGAACAGAACACCTACAGTGACCGACACAACGCCAATAACAATCTGAACTATTCTGAATTTGCTCAGGTACATGTTATTTAATTGTTCGGGGGGGTTTAAATTTTTTTGGTTCAAACGCAAGGATTTAAGCCGGAAAAAGACGAAATATTATACATGAAGAAAATCCTGCTTCTCTTGCCCGTGGTCGTCCTTCTGATGGGGTGCACGCAGCAGCAGTGGAACATACAGGACAGAACGGATCACAAGTACGGGATATTCGTGATGGACGCTGACGGAACGAACGTGAGGCAGATATACGGGAGCGATCTTTCGATATCGAACGCCGTCCCTTCACCCGACGGAACCAGGATAGCTTTTTACGAGCAGCAGGGAGGGATCGAGGCCGGTCTCGAAATGATAGACACATCCGAAATAGCCCTGATAAACATCGACGGGACGGGATACCGGAAACTCACGAACAACAACTGGATGGATTTCCAGCCCAGGTGGTCTCCTGACGGGAGCGAAATCCTGTTCATATCAACCGCGGGTCTGAAGGCCGGAACAGACATCTACGTAACGGACCTGGACGGGAACGTTAAAAAGCGGCTGACAGGCACGACCGGCATATCAGAGGCTGACCCTGACTGGAAGTGCGGGAAAGTCGTATACACGAGGAACCACAGCATATGGATTATGGACGAGGACGGCTCGGACCCCAGCGAGCTCACAGACCCTCCGGAAAGGGGAAAGGACGTGGGCGTTCAGTTCCCCATGGGAGACTACGACCCTAATCTTTCGCCTGACTGCACGAAGATCGTTTTTGAAAGGCTGACGGGACCCGGATCAAAGGTCAACGACATAAACATTGGTGATTATGATCTCTACGTGTTTGACATCGAGTCCGGGACGGAGACGGACATCAGCAGGAGCCAGGCGGCTGATTTCGTTCCGAAGTGGTCATCCGGAAACAGAATCCTCTTCATCCACATCAGTGATATCGTTTCTGATATGTATGATATCTTCGTGACAAACCCGGACGGTACAGGGAGAACTAAAGTAACCGGGAACGATCCGGCCAGCTTCATCGAGAACGGATGCTCCTGGTTCGGCGACAAGATACTCTTCACAGCAGAATTCTACGAATGAACCCAGACGCAAGGATTTAAAACCACAAGGTGTTTTAGGTTTTTTAAAACTTTCCGGCAAGAATTAAACGGGTATCTGAAATGACAGGGACAACCGAACTACGGAAGCTTGATATCGAGAAATATTTGAAAGGAGAGAGAAAATTTAACCCATGGAATATCAAGCGATATTGCAATTACGTTTTCGAAACATTAAATTCAACTTACCGGATCGATGAAGAGGAGAAGATATGGGGGAAGCTCTACGTGGAAGGCAGGGAGATTGAAATGATCGGTGGGTTAAAACATGGAAAATATCTTGAAATATGCAACGACATGGACCTGGAAAAATGGCCAGACTACCACAAAGAAATGACAAGGAAAGAAGCGATGTGGATAATACGTACACATGGAGAACACGTGAAGGAGGGGCTGCGTCTGGCAGTTCTCGTAAAACCCGAAGAAAAGCCCGAAGAATGGCCCGAAAGTGTTCTTTATATTCCAAAGACTACGTGGCTGTTCACCACCATGATCAAGAAAATGTACCCTGTCCCTGATATTAACTAGCGAAAAATCTTAATATTAACCATGAAGAAACTCTTCGCAATCCGGGAGATATACGACCTGTGGCTTGATCTGAAAGAACTGGAAAGGGTCTGAACGGTTGCATAGTTGAGTTTTTAAAACTTTCTGTAAAGATTTAAGATGAGTCCAGACAAGGAACCCACGGTAAACTGGCCCAAAGAGGACGGTAAATACAAAGTCGTGCAGCTGTATGTGGAAGGAGAACTGTTTTTAAGATATAATGAACCGGAGTTTCCCAGTCACTCCGTTACTCTGGTCCGTGCTCTTCGTTCGTTTGGCATAGAATTCGATATGGAAACCGAATACCCAATAGCAGCACGCAAAGGGGAGAATTATGAGGCAGTTGGGATGGGGAACTCGGAAGTGAACGTAAAGGAGAAAAAGGCTTCTTTCTTCGGGGCAAGCGTCGATTATCAGATAGGGATTGACCCGGAACATCTGAAAAAAATAACAGAACTGGAAAAGGACTGGGAAATTGGGGTTGAATAACCTGTGTAAAAAATAAAAGAATAACGGGGAAGTCCCCGTTATTACTTAAGCTTCCTCGAGCCATTCGAATGCGATTTCAACTTCTTCGTAAAGGGCATCCTTACCGCTTCCTTCAAGCTGTCCGAGTGTCCATCTGGCTGGGAAAGCTTCGAAAAGGTTCCATCTCTTTATTTCGTCGCCTTTGTGATCACTCAGGATAATGGAAATTGATTTTCTTGTGTAATCCCCTTGCATTACCACCTGAACCCAGTCATTCAATATTGTTGTTCCGCCGTAGTTCTTTCTGAGGACAACGTTGCTGAAGCTCGGGAGTCCTGGTCTCTTTCTGACCAAAAGCTCGTCTCCGTTCGTGTATTCTATGACTTCGTGTTCAATTGTAAGCCCGTCCACTGATGTGAAATAACCTGCATCGATACCTTCTATTTCTACTTTGAAGTTATAGTTTCCTATTGGGTCGCCAAAGTTTTCTGTTCTTCTTGTTGGAGCTAGAACGCCACTTGAAAAGATTGCTACTGCAACGAAAGCAATAAGAACTGTATAGATAATTCTCTTATTCATTTTTTCACCTCCTAGAACTAGTTTATATAATTGTTAGCTTTTTAAACCCTTATTGAACCCATAAATCCGAGCGGTTGGCGGGGTGAGGGGAAGGATTTTTAAAACCTCAAGGGGAAGGTGAAAAATCCACCCTCAACTAAAGGAGTTTAAGAAACTCTTCTCTTTCCATTTCTAAATCTTTCTTTATTATTTTGTTTAATAATCCTCTTCGTATTTCTTCTCCCGAATGACATGGGATAACTGTTGTTCTGCCATCCGGGTGCTCAAAGAACATGTGACTTCCTTCCTGTCTGATTAATCTAAATCCCAATTTTACAAGAATCTTGGCTAATTGATTTGGTTTGAGAAGAGGCAATTTAGCCATTTACATCACTAGCTGTTGTAAACCAACAAATCTTTCTCTAATCTCAAAAGGTTTTTTGCATTTTAAGTATAAAGAAACTGCTTTTTTTGTCCGTTTCATTAATTCATCCAGTGTTTTAGCTTGGGTGTGGCATCCAGGGAGCCCTACTACTTCTGATATAAACCACCCATCCTCATCCTGTTCTACTATAACATTAAATGTTCGTGCCATATTTTATGATTATATCCGGTATTTAAAAACTTGTTCTAGGCTCGATAGCTACACTTCGACTTCTTTCAGGAGCCTCGGTCTCGCTTCGCTTTCCCAATCCAGAATGAATTTGAGTGACTTTGGATTCAAACCAAGGGATTTTAAAACCTGGTGAAAGCAAATCAGAGAGCGGTTAGCGGGGTCAAGGATTTTAAACCATAACAAGTTCGGATTACGAACCGATGGCTTTATAAATATAACAGTGTTATAATTCTTTCACACACAAAAACTGTTTTTAACCAATAGCACATTACCCTAACCCAAAAGCGGGGTCTTTCGGGGCCCCGCATACCCCCCATATAAATGAATCAAAATAGGTAGTTAATTCTTGTGCTTGCTCTTCGGGTGCCAGTCCGGTATCCCGTAGTCCGGGTCTCCTGGAAGGTCCTGGTCTTCAATCATGTCGTCCTCGTAATCAGGTATACCGTCTCCGTCATTGTCTATATCTAGTATGTCTGGCAACCAGTCCCCGTCGGTGTTCTCGAACAGCCACTTGTTAACCCCTTCACTCGCCACTTTCCCGTCAATCTGGCATTCAAGGGCCCATGACTCGTTGCTCTGCGCTTCCCATATGTCCTTCGTTCCCTGCGAACATCCGAACTTGAATTCTCCGTTATTGCCTCCCGGTTTGCAGTAAAGAACCTGGGCGCAGCTGCAGCCGTAATTCACCTCCGACGCAGGCCAGTTGCTGCTGTCGTAGTGGTTTGGTTTCAGTTCCTGTAAAGCGTACCATGGCAAGGTATCACGACACTTATCTTCAGTATTTAATACTCCATCTCCATCTGTATCTTCATCGCATACATCTCCTATTCCATCGTTGTCTGTGTCCAACTGATTTGCATTAGCAATAGTAGGACAGTTATCATCCACATCTAAAATGCCATCATTATCATCGTCATCATCACAAACATCTCCAGTTCCATCTGAATCTCTGTCAGTTTGGTCTATATTGAATGTTGAAATGCAATTATCACATACATCACCAAATCCATCACCATCTTCATCCTCACCCCAATAATCAGACCAATAATTACCGCCT
>CBEVTC010000044.1:0-5857 GCA_965552715.1 uncultured archaeon
CCTAATAAACCTTTTACAATAGGAATAAAAAGGAAAGACTACAAAATTATATTATGGTAAAGATCAAAAAAGAGGGTGTTCTCCTCGAACCTACAAATCTTGAGTTTGAAAACTATGCAGTTATGAATCCCACATGCATTAAAATCGGAAATAGCGTTCACATGTTCTACAGGGCTGTGAAGAAAGGGAACTATTCAAGCATTGGTTATTGCAGGTTAGAAGGACCTTTGAAGGTTGTGGAGAGGAAAAGGGAACCTTTTATGGTTCCAGAATTTAACTATGAGAATCACGGAATGGAAGATCCAAGAATCGTATTTCTTGAGGGGACGTATTACATGTTCTATACAGCACATGACGGCAAGAACGCACTCGTGGCGTACGCAACGAGCAAGGATTTGAAAACATTCGGGAAAAAAGGGACAATAACCCCTACTATAACTTATGATGAAGCGGAGGATTTCTTCCCAGAAAAGAAACTAAAGGACAGGTATTTCCTTTTCGAATCCTTTTACAAGACGGAGTACGCAAAGGACGTTTTGTTATGGGAAAAGGATGCGTTTATATTCCCGAAAAAAATTAAAGGAAAGTTCGCGCTTATACACCGAATTCTACCTGAAATGCAGGTCATTTATTTCAATGACTTTAAGGAGCTAACAAACGAATTCTGGAAGAATTATTTAAAACATCTGGGCGACTACGTAGTCCTCAGATCTAAGTACTGGTATGAATCAAGAAATATCGGAGGTGGGTGTCCTCCGATCGAAACTGACAAAGGATGGCTTCTGATTTATCACGGCGTTGAGGATACAAACAAGGGTACTATTTATCATGCAGGTGCAGCCCTGCTGGACAAGAAAAACCCATGCAAGGTTATAGGTCATCTTAAAAACCCTCTTTTCTCTCCTAAAAGGAAATGGGAGAAAGAAGGCAACGTCAGGAATGTTGTTTTCCCCTCGGGAGCCGCTGTTTTTGGAAAAAGGCTTTACGTCTACTACGGGGCGGCTGACAAGCGGATTGCTGTTGCTTCTCTAGATATGGACGAACTTCTGGCAGAACTTACAAAAAAGGGCAAAAAATGACTTTTTAAATCTAATTTAACAATTTAAAGAAATGGCAAAACAAGAAAACAATAAAATACTCTTTATGGGAACTTATCCCCCAAGAGTGTGCGGTATCGCGACTTTTACAAAAGATTTAACCGAGGCTTTTGGTAAAAAATCATCCCCTGATGTTACATACAAGATAATTGCAATGGACGACAAGCGGTCTAAAAATTTTAAATACCCGAAAGAGGTCATGGTCCGCATAAAGGAGGACCGGATTGACGAGTACACCCGCGTGGCAAGAAAAATAAACAAGAATGATTCCATAAAGATTGTGAACATCCAGCATGAGTTCGGCATTTTTGGCGGGAAATTCCTAAATTACCTGAGTGCATTTCTGGAAACGCTGACCAAGCCAGTGGTCATAACCCTGCATTCAGTTCCACCAAACCCACCGGACAACATAAAAAGCATTATTCAATATCTTTCATTGAAAGCAGCACGCATGGTTGTGATGGCCAACAAGGCAGTTGAAATGCTAATGGAAGATTACGGAATACCCCCGGAAAAAATAGTCGTCATACCTCACGGAATACATGAAGTTCCTTATGAGCCAAGCACAATACAAAAAACAAAATTAGGGTATGGGGATAGAATTTTATTGTCATCCTTTGGCTTGATTGGAGGCGGAAAAAGTTACGAGGACATCATTAAAGCCCTGCCTGAAGTGGTTAAAGAATTTCCAAATGTATTGTATCTTATTATAGGAGCAACGCACCCCGGAATTCGAAGAAAGGAGGGGGAAAAATACAGGAATCAGCTAAAAAGATTAATTAAAAAGTTAAATCTGAATAACCACGTCAAATTCGTTAACAGATACCTAGAATTGGAAGAACTCCTACAGTATCTAAGAGCGACTGATATATTCGTTTCTTCCGGTAAAGGCCTCCATCAGATAACAAGCGGAACGCTTTCCTATACGATGGGCTGCGGAAGGCCCACCGTCACCATCCCGTTTATTCACGCAAAAGAAATTGTTACCCCTGAAAGAGGTATACTGGTAGAGCTTGGGAGCCCGAAATCATTTTCAAAAGCAATAAAGAAGCTGTTATCGGACGAATCGCTCAGGGAGAGAATGGGGGAAAACGCTTATGAATTCACCAGGCATATGCTTTGGGATAACGTTGCAGATTCCTACATAAAAGTCTTTGAGGAGTGTCTGAAGTAATTCAAAGAGAAGAAATATATTTTTCCAACTCTGGTTTTTTCGCTGTCGCCACACAAACGTACTTGTCCGCCCCGCCGTAATAATAGAAGTAAACCCCGTTGAATTCGACCAGACCCGTTCCGAATATGACCTTGTTCACCTTCCCATGCAGTTCGAATTCCCTGCTCGGTGTCATCAGTGGTTTGTCAGACCTGTAAATTATCATGTGGGGGTCGTTTTTATTCAGAAGGGCAAGAGAAGGGTGGAAAACACCGTGGTTATCCGCTGTGTTGAAGAACAAAACCAGCTTGTCCTTAAAAGCGAAAGGAGGCGGTCCTGCCTCTACATAACGGCTGTCAAACATGTTTTCCCTGATGTCCAGAAAGGGTTTCTCTTCAAGTTCCCAGTCAAAAAGATTTTTCGAGGTTGCGATCCATATTTTTTTACCTCCTATGAACATGAAGTATTTACCCTTTATTTTTTCTGAAAACAAGGCAGCGGATTTTACCCCCTTGAGGATAATACCATGTTTTTTCCAACGGATCAGGTCTTTTGACGTTGCAAGGGAGGTGTTTATGTTCTCGCTCCTTTCAGGGTACATGCCATCATATGACGTGTAGGTCATGTAAAAAGTGTCGCCTATTTTCGTGATTCTGGGATCCTCACAACCCTGTTTTTCCTCGGGAAGGCTCGGCTCAATTACCGGATTGTTTTCGTATTTTTCGAATTTGTAACCGTCTTTGCTGGTAGCGAGGCAGAGGGTCGAAACTTTTGATTCCCCTTCTGCGCGATATATCAAATAGACCTTGTTGTTATGAACGATCGCGGCAGGATTGTAGGTACATTCGCTTTCGTAGGCTTTTTTTGGATCAGGGCTTGAAATAGGATTTTTTTCGTACTTCTTGAATAACATAATCTTAATTACGGTAAATTACATAAAAATTTGTATCAAATCGCAGATTTAAAGAATAAAATAAATTATTTTCCACTGATAAATATGAAAAACGAAAAAGATCGACCTTGGATATTATTTTTGAGCAGCTATCCACCTAGGAAGTGCGGGATAGCGACTTTCACGCAGGACCTGTCCACAGCCATAGAGCAATTGCCAAACTCCGAATTCAAATCCAAATTTATCGCGATAAATGACAACGGAAATTACGAATACTCGGATGATGTGATATTCCAGATCAGTGAAAACGAAGTCAAGGATTACGTAAAAACCGCAAAAAAGATAAACAGTATGCCGAATGTCAGACAAGTCAGCATACAGCACGAATTCAAGCTTTATGGTTCTGAACACGGGGATAACCTGCTTCCCTTCCTTGAAGTGCTGGAAAAACCGGTGGTCACTACATTCCATGCGGTTCTGCCGTATCCTTCGGAAAAGAGGAAAGGGATCGTACAATCAATAGCTGAAAAATCAACGCAAATAGTGGTAATGAGCAACAAGGCAGTTGAAATCCTAAAGGAACATTATGATATATCTGATTCAAAAATCAATGTCATCCCACATGGTATCCATGACGTACCTACCGGGGGAAATCCACATGGAAAGGGAAAGTTAAAGTATGGAAACAGGATACTTCTGACGTCTTTTGGTTTTTTGAGACCGGGAAGGGGGGCACGTTCCTCAGGGAGAGGTTACGAATACGTGATAGAAGCGATGCCTGATGTTGTTGAAAAATTCCCCAACGTTTTATACCTGATAATAGGCGTAACGCATCCGAAAACCATAAAAAGAGAGGGAGGGAAATATAGGGATTTTCTTGAAAGCAAGGTCAGGGATATGGGTTTGGAGGAACACGTGAAATTCATAAACAGATACGTAAGCCTAGAAGAATTATTCACGTATTTGAAAGCCAGCGACATCTACATCTGTTCATCGATTAACCCTCACCAGATCACGAGCGGGACCCTCTCTTACGCGATGGGCTGCAGTTGCGCTGTTGTCTCCACCCCTTTTTTTCATTCAAAGGAAGCCGTTACTCCGGATAGGGGGATTTTGTTGGAAGATTTCAGGAAACCTGAGTTATTCAGCGAAGCCGTCATAAAGATACTCTCGAATCCTTCTTTGAGGGAGAAAATGGAGAAAAATGCATACGAGTACACTAGACAGATGACCTGGTCCAATGTCGCGGAGTCTTACATGAAACTATTTAATAAATATGCCAAAGCTTTCTGAAAATTTCGGATAAACCTTTTTAAGCAAAAATCCAAAAATACACCATGGATCTGAATTTCGAGGGTTTGAGCACGGAGGCAAAGATAGGGAAGATCCTTGTTCTGATAGCGTTTATCCTGAAGATAATCGGGATACTCGGCGCGCTGGTAGCGGTGTCAATGGGAACAAGCATGATGATGTTCGTCCCGATGGACCTCGGCCCCATGTGGGGTGCGATGTGGATGAGCATTGTAGCGGGCACTATAGTACTCGGCTTAATAGGGCTTTTCCTCATGTGGAAGGCATTTGACAAGATGGCAGCCAAGGATTTCCATGGAGCGGCAATTTACGCTTTGATAGCGGCTTTCCTTCCGCCTTTAGACATAATCGTGCTCATTGGGGCGATACTGCTCTTCATAAGCCCGGAATCTAAAACAGGGACAGGGGCACCTGCAGCAGCACCGGCAGCAACGCCAACGGCTTAAACCGTCCGGGATATGGAGGAGAAAGAAAGGTGTTTTTTAGCTTAAACTCACGACCCAGTATTTTTTATTTTAATTTCTCAATACTATAGAATTCATAACGCGCCGATAGTCTAGCCTGGCGCCTTCACTTCGCAAGAAGGACTTGCGGGCAGTAGGACACAGGCTTCCCAAGCCTGTAACCCGGGTTCAAATCCCGGTCGGCGCATGGAATGGGAATTTGATTGACACTCAGCTCAAGAATATTATCCTTATTAGAACAGCTGCCAGGAATATGATCAAAAATACAATGAAAATCATTCTGTCCTGATCCCTCTTTTTATCATCCTTTGGTTCCCTACAAAATATCTTAATGATTACCCCCAAAGCGACGGCAGCGACCAATGCAAATGGATATACAACAGGATTAAATCCAAGCATATTGAGCCTCCACGCAAAGTAAGAAAAGAATACCAGGATTAATGCGAGCCCTCTGAAAACATGCTCTTTCATGTGAATATTTTAATTAATTATTAATATAACATTGAAACACCCGCGCGGATCTATATGTATTTATTCTGTTTCAGGTCCCGGAATAGGTGTTATCGAATAGAAAGAAGACTCCAGAAACGCTTAGCGCAGAGAGTCGGGGGATTCGCACATTCAGGATTTCTTTTCGGGTATTTTTCTTGTAAGAGACCAGATTATGTACATCGTCCCGAGAATGCCTACAACCAGTAAAACCCACAGGCATGCTGATAACCACGTATATACCCAGTCATTGAATGTCCAATCCTGGAAGGCGAGGTTCCACTTACCAGCGGTCCACACGATAACTAACCATACCAGTCCGACGAAAAACGAGAACCCGCCGTCTTCTGCTGTTTTACGACGCCGGCCCCCTTCGTACTCTTTCCGTTCTTTTTCCGGCAGTTTCTTATACCACAGAAGATATATTATCAGTGTTACCGGGATTGCCCAG
>CBEVTC010000045.1:0-5857 GCA_965552715.1 uncultured archaeon
AGAAAATATACTCATGTATAATATAGGAGGAAGTGAAGCGAATGGCAGTTGAGGAAATAATAACGACGTTTTTCAGCGGAAACGTATTAGGAGCGATAGGAGCCGCGATAGCTATCGCTATCGCCGGCGTAAGCTCAGCAAGGGGTCTTGAAATCGCGGGTAACACGGCAGCAGGGGCGACAGGTGAGAAGGAAGAGAACTTCAGTTCTGCCCTTATCCTGCAGGCGTTGCCACAAACCCAGGTTATCTACGCATTCATCATAGGAATCCTTATAATCCTGGGCATAATGGGAGGAGCAATGACACCCGAAAAGGGCTTCCTATCCCTGATGGCAGGAATCGCTGTCGGCATCACAGGCATTTCCGCGGTATCCCAGGGTAAGGTCGCATCTTCATCCATAGGAGCGACAGCCAAGAACGCGAACGTTAAAGGTAAGGTGCTGATATTCGTCGTTATGCCAGAGATTGCGGCCCTGTTCGGGTTCGTTACCGCAATAATGTTGCTGATAACCGGTCAGGTGTTTTAGGCAATGAAAGCGAGAGAAGGCGATTACGCGTATGCGTACGGGGTAGTTAGTGGTATGACTGCGAAATTGATAGATGACAAAACGTTCGATGAACTCGCGAGGTTCAGGAGCGTGGAGGAAGTGGTCGCTTTCCTGGAAGGAACGGACTACGAGCCCGAGATAAAGAAAGTCGTTGGCAAAACCATCGAAATCGAAAATCTAGAATCCGCTTTAAAACGGCACTTCATCCGGATTTACAGGAGTATTGTCTCGTCCATCCCGGAATCCGACCGGAAAGACCTGAACAGGATAATCTCTGAAGGCCTGAAGGTCGAAAATCTCAAGATCATAATGAGGGGGATTCATTCGGGGATGGAACCCGAAAAGATAGAGGAGATGCTGGATATTATGGAAGATGAGGAACTCATAACAGAACTGACGAAAGCGAAGAATGTTGAGGAATTCATTGCTGGGCTCGAAAAAACCGAATACCACGATGTCTTGGAAAGCAAACTGCCTGAATACAGGGAGCTCGGGAATCTCCTACCCCTTGAGAATTCCCTGGACAAACACATGATAGATTCCTGGAGGGGTGTAGTTTCGAAAGACCTCCGAAGGTTCGTTGAGATCAAGACAGACACGATAAACATACGAACGATCCTCCGATGCAAGATTTCGGATATCCCTTCCAAGGATTACATAATAGAGGAAGGGCATTTGAAAGACAAGCTGAGCGAGATGGAAAGAGGCGAAGTCAAGGATGTTCTGGAGATTCTTGACAGGACCACGTACGGAAAGGCGGCGAAGGAGGCGATGAGCGAATATGAGAAAACTCATTCACTCATATCCTTCGAAAAGAGGCTGGAATCCGACATACTGACATTTCTGAAAGAGAACGCGATATTGCGACCTCTGGGGGTTTTCTCCGTGATGTCGTTCATAAACGCGAAGAGGAGGGAGGTTAAGAACCTGAACACCGTTGTTATATGCAAGCATTACGACGTCCCTCCGGAGGAGATAAAGGAGATCCTGATGTGATAACATGGGGATAAAAGAGATCGAGGAAAGGATAAGGGAGTCCGGAAGGAAGGAAATAGAAGAGATAATAAAAGAGGCAGAGAAAGAGGCGGACAACAGAAGGAAGGAATTCGAAGAGGAAGCAAATAAAGGGGGAGAGGAAATAATAAGGGAAGCTGAGATAGATGCAGCGCTCGTGAAGAGGAGGATACTTGCGGAGTCTAAGTTGAGGGTAAAGGAAATGGCCGATAACAAGAGGAATGAGATAATAGAGGATGTCCTGAAAACCGCGAGGAAGAGGATTATGGATTTGAACACCGGGGAAAAGAAGAGGATACTCGCAAAGCTCGTTGAGGAGGGGAAGAAGCAGATCGAGGACCCTGTCGTTTTCGTGGACAAAAAATACGTCCGTCTTCTAAGCGGGGCGAAGCCGCTCGCTATTAATGATTTCGGTGTAATCGTGAGGAGTAAGAAAGGGAAATCAGAAGTCAACAACACCCTCTCGAAAAAAATGGAACAGCTGAATGAAACTTTGAGGCATAGAATAGCGGAGGTGTTGTTCAAATGACCAAGGTATTCGTGATAGGGGACGAGATAACGGTGACCGGATTAAAACTAGCCGGCATGAAGGACTCGTATGTCGCCACCCCTGAAACCGTAGGGTCAGTCTTGGACAAGGTTAGCGAGTCGGAAATCATAGTCATAACCCACTCCCTTTACCAAACCGCCAGAAAGAGGATAGACAAGATGAAGGACAAGATCGTGATAGAAACGCCCGATGCGAAAGGCGGCGGGGAGGATGTGGTGAACAAGATCATAAGGGATGTTATAGGGTTTGAAATAGTTAAAGGGTGATAACATGGGAAAGATCATAAGAATTGCAGGGTCTTTGGTTGAGGCCGACGGGATGAAAGGTTCGAAAATATATGAGCTCGTGAAGGTAGGGGATGAAAAACTCCTCGGTGAGATAATACGGCTGAACAAGGACGTCGCCTCCGTTCAGGTTTACGAGGAA
This sequence comes from uncultured archaeon, assembly GCA_965552715.1. Classification (GTDB taxonomy): domain Archaea; phylum Aenigmatarchaeota; class Aenigmatarchaeia; order QMZP01; family QMZT01; genus JAZGEG01. Next base: position 2,539 of record CBEVTC010000045.1, read on the forward strand.
ACGACCGGATTGTCTCCGGGCGAACCTGTGGAAGGGACGGGAGTGCCCCTCTCGGTCGAGCTGGGACCCGGGATTTTGAAATCCATATACGACGGCGTGCAGAGGCCTCTGGAGGTTATACAAAAGAAGACAGGAGAGTTCATAGCGAGGGGTGTTGTAGCCGAACCGATAGACAAGAAAAAGAAGTGGGACTTCAAACCTCTCCTGAAGAAAGGGGACGAGGTGAAGGCAGGGGATATAATAGGAGAGATCCCGGAGACGAAGATAATCACCAACAGGGTGATAATTCCGTACGGAATCGAAGGGAAAATACAGTGGATAGCTCAGAAAGGGAAGTACACTTGCGAGGAAACGTTGTGCAAGATCAAGAAAGGAGGGAAAGTTCACAATATGAGCGCCACGCAGACATGGCCCATCCGAAGGTTAAGGCCTTACAGGGAGAAGTACGCCCCCGAGGTTCCGCTCGTGACAGGGCAGAGGATATTCGACACGTTTTTCCCTCTCGCCAAGGGAGGGACGGCAGCGATCCCCGGAGGTTTCGGGACGGGGAAAACCGTGGCTCAGCACCAGCTCGCCAGGTGGGCTGACGCGGATATCATTGTTTATGTAGGATGTGGAGAACGTGGAAACGAGATGTGCGAGGTTCTGAAGGATTTCCCGAAACTAATAGACCCCAAAACCGGCGAACCTTTGCTGGAGAGATCTGTCCTGATCGCGAACACGTCCAATATGCCTGTCGCCGCCCGGGAAGCATCCGTTTACACGGGAATTACAATAGCCGAGTACTACCGGGACATGGGTTACGATACCGCTGTGATGGCGGATTCCACTTCGCGATGGGCGGAGGCGATGCGAGAGATCTCGTCACGTCTGGAGGAGATGCCCGGAGAGGAGGGGTATCCTGCTTACCTGGCTTCCAGGCTTGCGGAATTCTATGAAAGAGCGGGGAGGGTCCTGACACTCGGGGGTAAGGACAAGGTAGGATCCGTGAGCATAATCGGAGCGGTTTCCCCTCCTGGTGGGGACTTCTCAGAGCCCGTGACGCAGAATACGCTCAAGATAACAAGGGTATTCTGGGCGCTGGACACGACACTCGCCGACCGGAGGCATTTCCCTGCTATAAACTGGCTGACTTCATACTCCTTGTACAAGGAACACGTTTCCGACTGGTATGAGAAGGAAGTGAGCAAAGAATGGCTGGAACTCAGGGACGAGGCGATGACAATGCTTCAGAGGGAATCAGAACTGAGGGAGATCGTCCAGCTGGTAGGACCTGACGCGTTGCCTGAAAGGGAGAGGCTTCTCCTTGAAGTGGCGAGGATGATAAGGGAGGATTTCCTCCAGCAGAACGCATATCACGATGTGGATACGTTCTGCGATCTTAAGAAGCAGTACGAAATGCTGAAGGCGATTCTTAAATTTTACGAGAATGCCGGCCTGTCTCTGACGAAGGGTGTCGCTCTTAACGAGATAACGAAACTCGATGTCATAGACAAGATAGCGAGGATGAAGGAACTTAAAGGCAAAGACTTCGAGAACAGGATCAATGATATCAATAAGGACATTAAGGAGAAATTAGGGTGATGACTATGGTTGTGAGAGAATATACGAGCGTGATTGAGGTTACAGGGCCTCTGATGATTGTGGAAGGCGTAAAGAATGTGAAGTATGGAGAGGTCGTTGAAATAGAGATGGAAGGAGGCGAAAGAAAGCACGGACAAGTCCTTGACGCGATGGAGGATAAGGCGGTGGTTCAGGTCTTTGAGGGGACCTCAGGACTTGATACGAAGATAACGAAGGCGAAGTTCCTTGGAGACACAATGAAGATACCCGTTGGGGTGGGGATGCTCGGGAGGATTTTTGACGGAGCAGGAAGACCACGGGACGGAAAGAAGGAGATAGTTCCCGAGGCGAGACTCGACATAAACGGATACCCGATAAACCCGACAAGCAGGATATACCCGAAGGATTTCATCCAGACAGGGGTCTCATCGATAGACGGGATGAACACCCTCGCCAGGGGGCAGAAGCTTCCCATATTCTCAGGCGCTGGCCTGCCGCACAACCATTTGGCAGCGCAGATCGCAAGACAGGCAAAGGTTCCTGGGTCGAAAGAGGAGTTCGCCGTCATATTCGCAGCAATGGGCATAACCTCGGAAGAGGCAAATTTCTTCAGGAAAGATTTCGAGAGGACCGGAGCACTGGAGAGGATCGTGACCTTCCTTAACCTCGCGGACGACCCGACCATTGAGAGGATCATCACCCCGCGGATTGCCCTGACCACAGCGGAGTTCCTCGCGTTCGAACACGGTATGCATGTGCTCGTGATACTCACTGACATGACAAACTACTGCGAGGCGCTTCGTGAGATTTCGGCTGCTAGGGAAGAGGTTCCTGGGAGAAGAGGCTATCCTGGTTACATGTACACCGACCTCGCCATGAATTACGAGAGGGCCGGGAGGATAACAGGAAAGAAAGGAAGCATCACGCAAATCCCCATACTCACCATGCCCAGCGATGATATCACGCACCCTATCCCGGACCTGACAGGATACATCACTGAAGGTCAGATAGTTTTGAGCAGGGAGCTTCACAGGAAGGGGATATACCCCCCTATTGACGTCCTCCCCTCACTCTCGAGGCTCATGCAGGAGGGCATAGGGAAGGGGAAAACGCGAGAAGACCATGCAGGGGTATCAAACCAGCTTTACGCCGGTTACGCAGAAGGAAGAGACCTCAGGGATCTGGTTGCTGTTGTTGGAGAGGAAGCGTTGACGGACAGGGACAAGATGTTCCTTAAGTTCGCGGAGAGGTTTGAAAGCGAGTTCACCAACCAGAGAAAGGACGATGACAGGACAATTGAGGACACGCTCAAAATCGGATGGGATTTGCTGAGCATCCTGCCCGAGAGGGAACTGAAGCGAATTTCCCTCGAGATCATAAAGAAATACCTTCCGAAGAAGGAGAAATAGCATGCCCAAAATTATCGAAGGCGTCCATCTTACCAGAATGGATCTCATGAAGACAAAGAACAAGATGAGACTTGCGACCAAAGGTCATAAACTTCTGAAGGAAAAGAGAGACGCCCTGATAACGGAATTCTTCAAGGTCGTGGATAAGGCGAAGGGCATAAGAGGCGAACTCTCAGAGACCTTGGCTCACGGAAGAGTTGACCTCATAAAAGCGAAAGCCCTGGCCGGATCTCCGGAAATCGAGAGCATCGCGGAGAGCACGCCTCCGGCGAAAGAAATAGAATTCTCTTTCCGGAACATAATGGGAGTGAAAATCCCCCAGATAGTGGAAGGTGAGGAAGCCGAGG
>CBEVTC010000046.1:0-5706 GCA_965552715.1 uncultured archaeon
TCTCCGGTTTTGAGCGCGTTCTGGGCGTTGGTGTAGAGGCTTGCTATCTGGTTCAGGATGTCCTCCGGCAGCTCCTCTATGGTGATCGGCGTCACGGACGTCACGCCGCCGAATATCTCCTCAATCGCTTCCTGAAGGGTTTCTTTCATTGAGATTTCATTCCCGTAAGCCACGATAACGCGCTTGAGCTGGGGTAGCGTCCCCTTCTCAGTCGCTTCAAGATAAAGGGGTTCTATGTAGATTATCGAATCCTCTATCGGGATTACGAGCGTGTTCCCGCGTATCACGGAAGATCCCGCCTGCGACCAGAGCGTTATCTTTTGCGAAATCTCAGTATCCTGGTCTATCCTCGCCTCGATCTGCATCGGCCCGTACGTCAGGACCTGCTTTGAGAACTGGAAAACCGTGACCTTGCCGTAATTCGGGAAATCAGATCTTGCAGCCATCCAGGCTATCAGGTTTTCCTTCCCTTTGGGTATGAAGGGCAGCATCAGAATAAATTCTTCCTTCTCATCCTCGGACAGCTTGGTTATTATGTAATAGGGCTGCATTTCCTGTCTTCTCTCCCTGTATATCTCGTTAGGAACGACCCAGGTATCCTCCTTGTTGTAGAAAACCCTTGGATTTTTCATGTGGTATACCGAATACAGCTCGGCCTGTATCCTGAACAGATCTTCAGGGTATCTAACGTGTTTTTTAAGGTCCTCGCTCATCTCCTCGAAATCAGTGAAAAGATCGGGGAAGATATTCCTGTAAGTCTGTATTACCGGGTCTTCCTTGTCAATCACATAAAAGCGAACATCGCCGCTATACGCATCTATCACGACCTTTACGGAATTCCTTATGTAGTTGAAGGCCGTTCTGTATTTCGAATGGTAGATCGGCTCGGAGTAAGGATACATGTCCGTGGTAGTGTAGGCATCTATTATCCAGTATAAACGTCCGTCAGAAACGACAACGTACGGGTCGGAATCGTACAGAAGGAAATCCGCTATTTTTCTCACCCGCGAACTTATATCCCTGTAAAGAAGGACCCTGCTCCCGGGTTTAATCGAGCCGGAAACGAGAAGTTCGATTGAACTGAATTTAACAGCGTAGACAAGTCTTTTGAAAGCATCGGATATGTCTATCCCTCCTGTTCCCTCGTAAGAGGTGTAGATGTTCTGTTCGCCGCTCGGATAATCGAGTTCTTCCGTCGTCGTTTTAACAACAACGTAATTCGCGAATCCCTCCCCGTAGTATATCTCAGGCCTTTCTATGTTGAAGTAATCCGAGGCGGGAGGGATATCCTTCACGTAAAATTCAGGGAGACCTTCCTGAGAGACCTTGTCCACGGGGTTCATCACCACTCCGTATCCGTGCGTGTAGACAAGATGGCTGTTGACCCATGTTTGCGCATTTTCAGGCAGAGAGCTTATATCCATCTCCCTTGCGGAAATCATGACCTGTTTGTACCCGTTGTTTATATTGTAACGATCGATGTCCACATCGTTGAACTGATAATACGTTCTGAACAGCTGCAGCTGGTCGTACGTCTGAATGAGCGGCCTCCAGTCCCACAACCGTATGTTACCAATCGTTTCCTTGTTTTTCTCTATATCCTCCATCGTCAGATCATATGATATGGGAAACATCCTTTCCTCTATCCCGTCAAGATTGTAAGCATCCAGGGTATTTTGAATGTTCCTTTCTATGTAGGGCTTCTCCAGGTTGAACTCGTCTGGGTTCACGATGAGTGCCTGCGTTATTCCGAAGGCCAACAGTCCGATCACGCCTATCCCCACGAATAAGCCAACCCCGTAAAAACCTAATTTCCATTTGTTGACTTTCGCGTTAACTATGAAAAGCACGCCAACTATCGCTGCTATCGCTATCAATATGTTCATCAGGGGCAGAACAACGTTCAGATCCGCGTAGCCCGCTCCGAACACCGTGCCGCTTTCCGAAAAAAGCAGGCCGTATCTTGCGAGGTAGATTCCGTAGGATATTATGAAAAACAGGATCCCCACCAGGAAACTTATGTGGGATTTCGCTTTATCCTTCAGAAAATCCCACTTCACGGTATACGATCCCATGTCAAACGAAGTTTCAATCTCATCCTCTGTTTCAACCCTTACTATCGAATTCGAATAGAGCAGGTGGGTTCCAAAAGCCAGGATAATTGTCAATGTCAGGGTCACGAGGAAAAATCCGAGTATATAGGTGTAGAAGGGCAGGGAGAAAACATAGAAACCCATGTCCATGCCAAAAACGGGATCAGCCGCCCCGAAAGGTGTCGAATTCAAATATTTCAGAACAACCTCCCATTTCGAGAAAGCGAATGCAATCACGAAGGAAAAGACCAGAGTAAGGAGAACGAGAAAATAATCTATCACTTTCCCTCCCTTTATTTCCTTTTTGCTCATGGAAAACCTTTTCGCGAGTTTGACATTGATTATCGCAAAGATAAGGAAAGCCAACCCGAACATAAACCCGAGGTTTATATTAGTGAACAGGACCCTAAGGAATACGCTTTCGTAACCCAGGCCCGAGAACCAGAAGAGATCCCCGAATATATTCAGTACTGCCGAAATGGACATGATAAATACAAGGATGATGAAGAAAACTACGCTCCCGATTTTCATAAAAACCCTTAGTAAACTATTTCAATAGGTTATATATAACTTTTTTCTTCAGAGGGGGAGTCTTTTGTATAGCTGAAGTCCAGTTTCTATATAAGGTTTAAGTGATGTCTCAGCTTCTTTTGATCCTAAAATTAATCCTGGCAATTCCATTTCCACCTTTTGGACTCTTTTTCCTGTTTCGTCCGGAGGTAATTTTTCAACAATTGCGGCGGCTTCAAACCTCTGTCCGTGATGATGTTCATAATGAGTCTCGCCAAAACCAATACCAACTAATCTGCCTACCTCTGTTTTTCCGTAATTCATTCCTTCTTTAAAGCCCTGGACGATGGGTTCGCCCTTTTCATATTGTCTGACACCGAAATCTACAACATAATTTCCCAGTCTAATAACGAAATTCGGAGAACGTTGTCTTAGACTTTGATTCAAGATACCTTTTTCATAAACTCTCGATATTTTTAGACCTTCTTCCCCACTGAAAACGTCTACTATTTTCCGTTCAGAATCTTCTATTCCCAATGGTCTCAGATTACTTTCACGGATGATTTCAAAAGCATTTTCAGATCCTTCTCTCAAATCCCTCATCCTATCCTCTAGGAAAGGCATATAGTTAGTGAAATTTTTAAAGAGAAATATTTCAAAATCTTTTTGAGAAAATTCTTTACCTTCAGAGCCCCATGGAAACAGGTAACGAACTTTGCACAATATTTTTTTATCCTTTCCAGAAAGATATGTGGGAAGTACCAATAGACTCCCCCCGAAGATTGCTGAATCCTTCAGAAATTCCCTTCTTTTCATTACAAATAATTTAGAATAAAGTTTTAAAAATTAAAATTCATGTATTGTTCCTAAAATTTCCCGTATTATCTGCCCATTACCTCAACGAATTTCCGGACAGACCTGTCAAACGTCTTTTCAACCTCAGAAGGGAACAAGCAGCCAGGCATCTCCCCGACTTCCCTGTGGTGGCGTATGCATTCGCAGCACATTCCCTTCCTGTCACACGGGTACGTGCACGTGCATTCCGAAACGTTTTCCTCCCTGTTCGCGCATTCTGCCATAAAATCACCTCAACACAATATTATTTTTTAACCAGTCCCCGCACCTCTTTCAGGAACTTGTTGTCAGGGAAACGTATCTTCAGGTCACGATGTCCTTCCAGGTTCTTGTACTTCCCCTTTTCCAGCGTTATGAAGAAATCCCTCTTGTTCTTCATGTGGTTTACGAGAAGCATGAGGTCTCCGTGTTCCGTGAGGTTCAGATCTCTCTGCTTCCTCCCGAAAACCATTTCCCTCAACCTGTTGTAAATCTTCTCCTCTGTCTTGCTCACGGTTTCGAAATCCCTGTCCAGGTTTATAGCGTGGTAGAGCGTGATCTCCTTATCCTCGTCGAGCTTCCTCAGCTTCTGGACGACAGGATGCCTGTGATAGAATATCATCGCCGAATGATCCATCGTTATCTTGACCATACCAATCATTTAATTCTTAGAAACAAGATATTTAACCTTTGTTCTCGTACTGTTTCGCCTTTATCCTCATCGCATCCTCCACGTGGTTCCTGGCGAAAACTTCGTTCTCCTTGGTCTTTTTCTTTAAGAATTCGTAACCTATAATCATGATCGCCAGGAAGCCGGCAACACCGAGGGAAAATATGAGAATTTCGTTCATTCCAATTCTTGGTTGAGCACGCTTTTATAGCTTTCGCAACTTTTTAAGCCATTCCCTACAGTAATAAACATGGCTGATCAGTGGATGTTGATCCTGATCTTAGTGGGGGTTATAGTTCTGGCTGTTGGTTTGATAGGAGGCTATCTCGCTTACCTCATTCCGGCTCAGGAGTTTTTCCCTGTGTGGATGTTCCTGGCTTTCATAGGGATTATCCTCACGTTAGTCGGGATCGCGATGGGAATGGGAGAAAAATCCAGCAAGGAAGAATAATTCTCTATAAAGCTGAAAACCGCTATATACAGCCTCATTTCTAGCTCCTTCCCTCACCCCTTTTGTTTTCTCCTCTCACCGTGGGGGTCAAATTTCACGAAAGCTCACTTTTTGGTCCCAAACTATTTTCTAGAAAGTATATAATTTAGTATATATTTTATAAAAAATATATCTTTAAAAATACTTTAAATAATATATATTATTTTATATATAATTTAGAATATAGATAATAAGTTCTATGTTTTGGGGCTCTAAACCTCTTCATTTTCCGAGGGAAAATAGGCTTTCAGTGATGCGGTTTTTTGTTCACCAAAGGCCTTCTCAAGGAGCTCCTTTTTCTTCTCCACTCCAAGGTGAACATATATGGTGGTGGTGTCTATTTTAGAGTGTCCCAACAGTTCTTGAATGGCGTTCAAAGGGAGTCCCTGATTCTGGAGGAACGTTGCATATGAATGGCGGAGCGTGTGTGGGTGAACCTCTCCTGGGTTTCGGACCCCTGCCTTTATCGCATAATTTTTTACTATTCTCCTTATATGGCGGTCTGATACGTAAAACATCTTCCCCGTGTGCTGGTATCCCATGGCCGACTGTAATTCAGAGGTAAAGGATTTCGTTGGGATCGGGATGTAACGGTCTTTCTTCCCCTTTCCCTGCACGATCTTAACATTCCCGTTTATAAAATCTATATCCTCTACCCGGAGATTTTGGACTTCGGAGTTCCTCAGACCCAAGTAGAACATGCATTTGAGCATGAGATTGTCTCTGGAGTTATCTGAGGAGGCCTTGAACATGGCTTCTACCTCGGGGAGTGATAGGAATCTGGGCAGTTTTTGGACCATTTTCACACCTGTTTAATACTTCTTTGAGCCTAAATATAAAGCTATATACCGATTGTCCGAAAAGAGGTATTTTCGGACATGGGGATTTCAAAGGTAAACCCGGTTTTTCAGGGGTTTTTTCACCTAATAGTATACCTCTCGCGAAGAAATATGCTATAAAAACAAGGGTTTATGATCGATTTCACTTTTTCTCGGCTTTCTTTTCCTTTTTAGTCTGTTTGCTATACTTATCCTCGATCTGGATCAGCTTCTTCTTCATGGCCTCCAGGTTGTGAGCGATATCCCAGCCGTCATCCGTGAGTTTCACTC
>CBEVTC010000047.1:0-5596 GCA_965552715.1 uncultured archaeon
AATGGAAGGGAAATTCATCGTGTTCGAGGGGATCGACAAGTCCGGGAAGGAAACCCAGGCCAAGATGCTGTACGATCATCTCCACGCCAAAGGCATCCCTGTCATCTACACGGAGGAGCCGAGCCCGAAGAACGCGATAGGAAGGCTGATAAAGAAGTGGCTTATCGGGCAGGCCACCGTGACTTCAGGCAAAGCCATCACGCTTCTTTACACGGCGGACAGGTTTGAGCATCTCAAAAAAGTTATCATCCCCGCCCTGAACACCGGGAAGAACGTGATATGCGATCGCTATTTCTACTCAACAATAGCTTACGAGTCAACGATATTCAATGTCGACAGGGAATGGATACGCTCGCTTCACAAGGATGTCCGAAAACCGGATGTCGTGATTTTCATAGACATCGATCCTGAGGTTTCGCTCAAGAGGGAACGCGCGCTTCCTAACGACAGGTTGGAAAAGGTGGAACTCTTGAAAAAAGTCAGGGAAGCGTACAAGGAAATGGTTAACGAGGAGAAGTTCTTCGCGGTGAACGGGGATCGAAACAAGGAAGAGGTGTTCAACGACGTTAAGCTGGTTATAAGCAGGGTTTTCGGGGTTTAGGTGTTTGTATGTTTTCAAAGGTTTTCGTTGCGTGGAAGAAGGATTACGGGGAAAAGGTCGCTTTAGGGGTGTGTTCTGTCCTCAGGGGACTGGGGATTGAATATGTTTTTGATGAGCCGAAGGGGTGCGACCTCGCGATAATGGTAGGTGGCGATGGAACGCTCCTGAACTGGCAGTCTTCTATTGAATGCCCGATCCTCGGGATAAACCCCGGGAAATCCGTTGGATATTACATGCCCGCGAACAACATGGATTTCGGAAAGAAACTGCGTAGGCTTATCGAGGGGAAGGAGGGGAAGGATTACTTCTTTAGAAAATACCCAAGACTTGAAACCAGGATAAACAACACCCCTATTCCGTTTTTAGCGCTCAACGATGTCCTGGTTTCTCCCATATACGTGCGGCGTATTTTATACTCGGATCTGTGGGTGAAAGGGGAGAAAACCAGAGAGGTGAATTCCGGGATCATTATCTACACCCCGAGCGGCTCGCATGCGTACGCGAAATCCGTGGGGGCGAAACCCCTGAAAGACCCTGGTAAAATCGGGGCGGCTGCGATTGCCCCTTACACCGGGAGGTTGACAAGTGGGGAAATTATTTCTAAAGGGAATGTCACTGTTAAATGCCTGAACTGGGAGGGCGAGTTGTGCATCGACGGGCAGGAGGATTACGTGTGCAGGCTGAAAGAGAACGACATCGTGACCGTGAGAAAGAGCAACAGATCCGTGAAGATCATCTGGTTCGGCCGCAAGCGAATGTAGCACAACACCCCGAAACGTTTCGTTGTGGTGTGAAATGCTAGCTGCTTCCTTCTGGATAAAGGGTTAAATTTAAAAACCAAAGAGCGATAACTTAATTAAACTATTAGTCATTAGTATACTCTAATAGGTCTATTGGTGTGAAAATGAAAAGGGTCAGGAAGAAGATGGCGCTCACGTTTGATGATGTTTTGCTAGTCCCTAGGAAGTCGAAGGTTTTGCCTAGGGAGGTTAACACCAGAACGAAGCTCTCGAAAAAGATTTCCCTGAACATACCCATAATGAGCGCAGCGATGGACACCGTGACTGAGGCGAAACTTGCTATCGCTTTAGCCCAGCATGGGGGTATTGGTATAATTCACAAGAACATAACCCTCGAACAACAGGCGAAAGAAGTGGAAAGGGTCAAGAAATTCGAGTCATGGATTATTCGTGACCCGCTGACCTTGAGCCCTAACGACAATATAGCGAAGGCTAAGGAAATTATGGACAAAACTGATGTGAGCAGCTTTATAATAATGGAGAGAGGGAAGGTGGTCGGAATCCTCACCAACAGGGACCTGTGGTTCAGAAAAATGAACGAGAAAGTCCGGAATGCCATGACCAATGATCCGATAACCATCCAAAGACCGGACGTGAAGGAAGCGGTAAAGATCATGGACAAACACAAGATAGAGAAGCTTCCGATAGTTGACAAGAAAGGGGGGCTGAAAGGGCTCATAACGATAACCGATCTTCAAAAGAGTGAGTGGTTCCCGAACGCCTCGAAGGATAATGAAGGGAGGCTTTTGGTCGGAGCAGCGATAGGCCCGTTCGATATGAAAAGGGTGGATGCCCTGATAAAGGCGGGTGTAGACATATTAAATATCGATACTGCTCATGGCCACACGGAAAACGTCATAAAAACCGTGAGGCAGATTAAAAAGGCGTATGACATAGAGGTCATGGCAGGTAATGTCGTAACGAAGGAGGGAACGAAGGATCTGGTATCTGCGGGAGCGGATGCCGTGAAGGTCGGGGTGGGACCAGGTTCGATATGCACCACGCGTATAGTCACAGGGATCGGCGTTCCGCAGGTAACAGCGATACAGGATTGTTCTGAAGCAGCGAACAAGCACGGGGTATCCATAATAGCTGACGGGGGTGTGAAGAATTCCGGTGATATAGCGAAAGCGATCGCTGCGGGGGCGAGCGCTGTGATGATAGGTTCGCTGTTTGCGGGAACAGAGGAATCTCCGGGAGAGGTTGTTTACATAGAAGGAAGGAAATGCAAACGTTACAGGGGAATGGGATCAATGAAGGCCATGAAACTCGGATCAGCTGACAGGTATGCGCAGGGCGGCACGATCAAATTCGTTCCGGAAGGAGTGGAAGGAGCGGTCCCGTACAGGGGAAACGTGTCTGAAATGATATTCCAGATGGTCGGAGGTTTGCGATCATCAATGGGCTATTGCGGCTGCGAGAACATAAACGAGATGAGGAAAAGGGCGAAGTTCTTGAGGATCACGAAGGAGGGGGTTAAAGAATCGCATCCGCGTGGAGTTACGATAACCGAAGAACCACCGAACTACTGGGTGGATAAAGAATTATAAATATTCTCGTTAAAAGAGTGTTGTTCTTTATGGGAAATTCCGTCGTCGTTGTTGGGACGCAGTGGGGTGATGAAGGAAAGGGGAAGATAGTTGACTTTCTCGCGGAAGATGTGGACATCGTCGTCAGGTTCAACGGAGGGTGCAACGCAGGTCACACCGTGGTAGTCCGCGACAAAAAATTCAAGCTCCATCTCATACCTTCTGGTGTGGTGAGGAAAAAACTCGTTGTGATAGGCAACGGGGTTGTCGTTGACCCGAAAGTCCTTCTCGAGGAAATACAAACGCTCAAGAAAATGGGATACGATCCGAATCTCATTATCAGCGAGAAAGCTCACGTGGTAATGGATTACCACAGGTTTCTGGATTCAAGCATAGACAAGAAGGTAAAAATAGGAACGACTGGAAGGGGTGTTGGTCCAGCATACTCGGACAAGGCTGGAAGGACAGATGCCCTGAGAATTATCGATCTTATCAGCGACGGACTCGAGAACAAGATAGAAAGAATCCTTGAAAGTAAAAAAGACGAACTTTTGAAATTCGGGGTTGTGGAAAAGGTATTCGGGGAATATAAACTTTTGCTCCTCAAGGAATACAAAGAATATGCTGAAATCATAAAGCCTTATGTTGCCGATACGACCGTGCTTGTCAACCAGGCATTAGACAACGGGAAAAAAGTTCTTTTCGAAGGGGCGCAGGGCGTGTTGCTCGACTTGGATCACGGGACGTATCCTTACGTTACGTCCTCGAATACGTGCGCAGGCGGGGCGTGCACAGGAGCTGGGGTAGGGCCGAACAGGATCAAGAGAACAATAGGAGTTTCGAAGGCGTACACCACGAGGGTTGGCGAGGGACCCTTCCCAACAGAGCTGAAAGACAGGATAGGCGAAAAGTTAAGGGAGGCAGGGAATGAATATGGAACAACAACGGGAAGGCCGAGGAGGTGCGGGTGGATCGATTTCGTAATCCTCAAATACGCCAAAATGGTAAACGGTTTGACTGAGCTTGCGATAACGAAGCTCGACATCCTGAACGGGATCAGCCCGTTGAAATTATGCGTTGCCTACGAAATCAACGGGAAGCGAATTGAAAACTTCCCATCATTGAGCGAGATACTAGCGAAATTGAAGCCTGTTTACATCGAGATGGATGGGTGGAAAGAAATCGACACCGAGAGGATCCTGAAGGAAGGTTATGAAGCGCTCCCGAAAGAAGCGAGGGAATACCTTGAAAGGATAGAAAAAGATGTAGGAGTCCCGATCAAAATAATATCGTTCGGGGCTTCAAGGGAAAAAACAATTGTCAGATAAATTCTCATTTTAGTTCTTTCTTCAGAAGTTCCATAACCTTTCTCGCGTCTGCCCTTCCCCTAACCTTTTTCATCACGAGGCCGAGAAGGATTTTCTCGCCTCTCGGGTCTTTGAGGAGGTTCTTGTTCTCCTTGATCGTTTTCTTTACCACTCCTTTCAGTTCCTTCTCTGTAAGGGTTTTTATCCCGAGCTTTCCGATTATCTTCCCGATCCTATCCCCAGGATGTTCGGCGAAGTTTTTCAAAACCTCCAGAACCGCTTCCTTCGAGATCCTTCCTTTTTCGAGTGCTTGGAATGTCTTGAAGAAATGGGAATCCTTAAGTTTCGAAATGTTGACTTTTTCCTTCTTCTCGAGGTAGCGGAGGGTCGAGGTGAGAACAGAGGAAACCGTTTTCGGATCGTACCCTGATTTTATCAGCTTGTCAAAGATCCCCTTCCTTTTCATTTTCACGATCTGGTCTATTATCTCATCGCTTATTTCCGCCTTCTTTTTGATCTCCTTTCTCTCTTTCTTCTCCCTCTCCTCTATAAGTTCGGGCAGGCTTTTTCGGATGTTCCTGAGCTTTTTGTCCGAGATCTTTATCGGAGGAATATCGGTTTCGGGGTAAAGTCTCGCGGCTCCCGGAAGGGGCCGCATGTATTCCGTATCCCCGGTTTCTAACGCTCTTCTAACCTCCTCAGGCACGCCCTTGGCGAGCAAATTTATCCTCTTGCATACAACATCCATCGTTCTCTTGACATACGCCTCTTCGCCAACAGCGATTATGAGCGTGTCGCCCTTCCCCGCTTTCATACGCTTTCGGAGGGTTTCGAACTCTTTCGAAAGTTCGTATTTCTCGAGGTCTTCATCGCTGTGTATTATCCCCTTCAGTTCACTCCTAACTTTAACGTAATTCGCGATCTCGTTCCCGAGCGTTCGCGTTGTGAGCTTCCTTTTAAGAAAGCCAGCGAAATCCGGAATGAGGACAGCGTACGTTTTCTTCCCCTTGGTTACCTTAGATTTCGAAGACTTGAAGATGTGTGAAACATGCAATACCTTTGGCTTGACCGGTTTGAACTTCATTTCCTTGAGGTCCTTTTTTATCTCAAGCAAATTCATCTGCCTGAGAACCTCATTCTCCACGAATTTTGGTATCATCCGGAGTTCCTGCGCTCCTTTGATTTCAATCCTCGCGCCTCCAGATATCGAAACATTTATGTCCTGGCGGATCGTTCCTATACCCCTCTTCGCCTTACCCGTGGAACGAACGATCATCCCGAGCTTCTCGGCGACCTCCCTCGCTTGTTCCGGGCTTCGGATGTCAGGGGACGTTCCTATCTCAACCAGAGGGATTGCCA
>CBEVTC010000048.1:0-5379 GCA_965552715.1 uncultured archaeon
AGTTGACAAACGAATTAAAAAAGATGGGGTCAAAAACATTCAGGATAAGCTCCCGATTATAGTAGAGGAACTCGAAAGAACAGGGAAATACAATGCCGGTGTAATAATTTTAGATAAAAAGGGAATAAAAGGGATGCCTAAAAATTTTGAAAAGTTCGCTTTTGAAGAATAATATGCTTCTCCCATTTCTTGTCCTTTCTCGGGTAATCCTCCCTGAAATGCGTTCCTCTCGATTCCTTCCTTTCGAGAGCAGCCTTCAAGATGAGTTTCGAAACCAGTATCATGTTCTTTAGTTCTATTACCTCGGGGTTGATCCCTTCACTTTCGATCCCCTTCAACTCCGCTTCCATTTTCTTTATTTTTTTCGATGCGCTCTCCAGACCTTTCGAATCCCTCACGATCCCCGCATTCCTCCACATCAGCTTTCGGAGGCTCTTTCGGATGCTGTAAGGCCTGGCCGATATAACTTTCAAACTCCTGGTTTTCTTTGTCACGACCCCCTTCCCCTTTATGTATTTCCTCGCCGCAATGAGCGCCCTTGTTGAGAACACAAGCGATTCGAGAAGCGAATTCGAGGCAAGCCTGTTCGCCCCGTGAACCTGCGTGCACGCAACCTCTCCGAATGCGAAGAGCCCCTCAATATTCGTCCTTCCGAACGTATCGGTTTTCAACCCCCCGCATATGTAATGCGCAACAGGTTCGATGGGAATCCGCTCTTTCGTGATATCGATCCCGTGTTCCAAACACGTCTTGTAAATTCCTGGGAACCTCTTTTTCAGGAATTTAGGATCCTTATGGGTTATATCAAGATACACCTCCCCCCCTTTTCTTTCCTTCAATATAGCCCTTGCAACCACGTCTCTCCTCCCGAGCTCGTTCACGAACCTCCGACCCCTCGAGTTCCTTAGAATTCCCCCTTCCCCCCTCACAGTCTCGGAGATCACGAAGAAAGGTTCACGTTCCCTTCTGAAAGCTGTTGGGTGGAACTGGACGAATTCGAAGTCCTTCACCTTACACCCCGCCCTGAACCCAATCGCAATCCCGTCCCCTGTCGCTATCCTGGGGTTCGAGGTATTCTCGAAAACCTCGCAGAGCCCCCCCGTCGCCAGCGCAACGGCCTTTGCAAAAAAATCCTTTGTTTTCTTTCGTTCCTTATCAAAAACCCTCGCCCCTATGCATTTCCCGTTGTCGATTATTAGATCGAAAGCTGCGTGTTTTTCAAAAATGCGAATATTCCCCTCCTTCCTGACGTTGCGGACGAGCGATCTCTCCACCTCCATCCCTGTCTTGTCTCCCCAGTGAACCACCCTCTCCCTTGAATGACCTCCCTCTTTGCTCAGTTCCAATTCCTCCTCCTTCCTGTCGAAATCCGTTCCGAATGACACGAGCCTTTCGATCTCTTTGGGCGCGTCCTTAACCATTATCCTGACTGCCTTCTCGTTCGAAAGCCCGTCCCCGGCCTTGAGCGTGTCTTTCACATGGAGATCAAATCTGTCTATTTTGGAAAGAACCGCAGCAATCCCGCCCTGAGCGAAGTTCGTGTTCGATTCCACCAGGTCCTTTTTCGTGATCAGGCAAACGCTCCCAAACTTGCTCGCCTGCAGGGCAAAATTCAAACCCGCAATCCCGGACCCGATAACGAGAAAATCAGATTTTACCATCAAGGGTAATTATGTTTCAGATTTTTAAATGCAATTAAGTTTATAAATCTTTCTATTCAATACTACTAATAAGTGGTTATTATGGCACAAATAAAATATAACGATGAGAGCGAAGCGTATCTAAAACGTGAAGCCAAAGAAGCCCTTGGACCATATTTTGGAAAATTTAAAAACTTGTTCGAAAAAACCGGATTCCAGAGCTTATGCGAGCTCGCAAATGAGGTTTGCGAAAAGGAAAAAGGTCAGAGATGGGCTTATTTAAAAGATCTTTTTGAGGTTTTTGAAAAACTGAAATTTATAAACAGGGAAGAAAAAGTAGGGATGGCAACAGGTATCTTTTCGGCGATAAGCCAACAACTTCCGGAAGAATCCTACAGAGCAATAAAACCTGCTGTTAACCCTCCTGGATCCCGTGAGGGGGAAATCAACAGGGGCCGCAAGGTAGTAAAAATATTTCCATTCATCTGAACTCCAGCATCCTCTCCAACGCTTTACTCGCCCGCTTAGCGATTTCTTTCGGAATTTTCACTTCGTACTTCTCATCCTTAAGCGATTCGTAGACCTTCTCCAGCGTGATCCTCTTCATGTTCTGGCACATCCCCGCAGCTGGGTAGAACTTCTTCCCCGGGATTTCCCTCCGCAATCGGTTGCACATTCCCTCTTCCGTAACGATTATGAACTCCTTCGCCTTCGAGGATTTGGCGTAAGTGATCATCCCGCCAGTCCCGCACACGCAATCCGAAATTCTAAGAATCTCCATTGGGGATTCGGGATGGGAGATAACCTCGGCTTCAGGATGTTCCTTCTTCAGAGCCTCCACTTCCTCCAGCAATACGCTGTCGTGGACGATGCAAAACCCCGGCCAGAGGATGAGCTTTTTCCCCGTCTTCTCCTCCACCCACTCGCCAAGACGTTGATCCGGGATGAAGATCACTTCCCCTTCCAGCGAGTCCACGATTTTCGCGGCGTTCATTGACGTGCAAACGATATCGCTTTCCGCTTTCGTTTCAGCGGTCGTGTTGATATAGCAAACGACTTTCGCTCCCGGGTGCTTCTTTTTCAAGTCCCTGAGCTTTTTTGTATTCACCATCGCCGCCATCGGACACTTCGCATCCTTGTCAGGATGCAGAACCTTCTTTTCCGGGTTCAGTATTTTCGCAGCTTCTGCCATGAAGTCCACTCCGCAGAAAACTATTATGTCCGCTTTTGTTTCCTTCGCTCTCACGCTGAGGTCGAGCGAATCCCCTATGAAATCAGCGATCTCGTATATCTCCGGCCTCTGGTAGTTGTGAACGAGTATAACCGCTTTTTTCTTTTTCTTCAATTCCAGAATTTTCTCAACCAGTTCCTTTTGACTCATATAAACCTTATGTGATTTTATTCAAATAAATTCTTAATTCCCATAAATATGAACATGAATGGAACAAAATACCACAGAATTGAAATGTTCGGTAATGGACTTTTCATGACCGCAAACAGAGGCTATGTTCCAACAGATGTTGATTTTGCGAAATCATTTGGCCCGCTTGTGGAGGTATGGGATATGAACGAGATATATGAAATTAAAAAATTCGAGGAGGATGTGCTTTACCTGGTTGACGTATGCGTTGATAAGATTAAGATCGGTTCCGAAAAGGTAAAAATTTTTGTTAAGGACACTCCGAAGAAGGAAGAGTATTACAAGACCCTTATTGCCTCCATAGGACTGCAAAAGGAAATCGTTTACGAGAATTTTGAAAATACAAAAGAAATTCTTAATTTCGTGGAGGAAACTAAAAGTCAAAGAAAATTGCCCGAAAAATGGAATATCTTCCTTAATGAAAATTTATTGAAAGATGAAACCTTAAGATACATGGTAGCATCTAGGTCTTGAGTTTGCTTTTGCCCGATTTTATCGTCCCGGAAACCCTCATTGTTTCAAAAATCACCCTCGAATCCCCTATCTGGTGGATGAGCGCTAACCCCACTTTCAGATTATCCACGTACCTGTGCGAACACTGGATCACGCCCCCATTCGCTTTCCAGAGGTTCTTGATGACCCAGGGTTTCGCCCTAGCGAAATCCTCGCTTCCCATCCAGTTGAGAAGGGAATTCATTATCGCGTTCCTGACCTCGGGGTATCCTAAGCCCTCGCTGGAGTGGATCCTGAAGAAAACGTAGCGCTTCCTTTCCTTTTGGCTCGGGAGCTTTTTGAGCCTCATATTAATTCATGTTATAATACAATATTATAAATAAAAACTCTAAATATCGGTATCCAGCAAGTTGAGCAATGTTTGTAAATAATTACTCAAATCTTTCACGTATTTACGTCTTTTCTTATTCCTTGATTTCCCATTAATACGATCCATTGCCTTTTCGCTAGTTTCATGAAAGGCTTTACGAAAGCGTCTATTATAAATGGAAAGAGGATCTCTAATATAATTCAGACTCTCTTCCAACATTTCTCTATCTGAAAAATCATTGCCACCAATACGCATAGCAAAACCTTCACAAATATCTGAGATTTTTAGATAGTGAAGAGAGTTCTTAGCTCCTTCCCTTAGCCTTTTTATCCTTTCAATTTCACGTTGCTTACTCTCCTTAAATTCCTCAAAAAATCTAAACGGAGGTTCTTTATAATCGTGTTTTTCTGCCCTCAAAAGTTCGTTAACACCCTCTTCCAAAGAACTATCAAGACTCGCTAAAATTTTCTGAGCCATTTTAATTTTCCCTGCCTTAAGATAACTTAATCCGAGATAGAGTTGATATTGCTTTGAAAGATCAAGCTCTCCCAATTCACCTTCCTTAATAGCCCTTACTATGTAAAAATAATTGTTAATCCCTTTGCCGCCCATGTCTTTTAGTTTCAAATTGAAGTAATGATTCTCTGGATCAAGCTCAACCCCGTAACCCATTCCTTTCAAGATTGATAATACTTGCTGGACCTTTTCCTCTCTAGCTTTGGAAATAACTGTAATAACTTTACCATCCTGTTCTAAAAACTGGTGCGAACCTATTAAGGTCGCATAGATTTCTGGAAGGTTCAATGAATCGAGAACCAAGGACGCTGTTACTAGATCAAACTTCCCTTCAACCTCTCCCAATTCGTAGGGAACCGTTAATGTAAGAAACCCCTCTCCATATTTTTCTCTATTAAATTCTTGAATTTCACTTATGCAGTCCAAACCTTTATAATTAAAATCCACATAAAGTTGTTTGAGAGCTTGTAAAGTTGGCGCACCGACCCCGTTCCCTATATCCAGAACATTTCTCCCATCCCCCTTTTCCAAAATAACCCTCATCAGGTTAGTTGTTAACGGAAAAAGCCCATTCTCGTAAACCCTTATATATTCCTCTTTACTTGAAAATTTCTTGGCAAGTTCAGCTTCGTACCCAAAAGCGTTATTAGGAACTATATTCGCTGCATTGAGAATTCTTATCACTTCTTTATTCATCTCATTCATTTCAGCTCCTTTATGAGTTTCAACCCTCTTTCCTTCTAACTCTTTAGATCCTTCATGATAAACTTTAACGAGCCTTCCTTCAGCCTCCAAAGGAAATACCCTCAAACTTTTTTGCAATGGAGGACTTCCGCGCTTTTTAATGATTTCTCTTTTCCTCTTCTCATCTTGTAATGAGTTATAAGCATCGAACAATTCTTTACTTGTGGTGTAATGTTCACTATTAAGCTTATAGATTCTCTGAAGTGTTAGTGCATTCTCTACTAATTTATTGGCTC
>CBEVTC010000049.1:0-5376 GCA_965552715.1 uncultured archaeon
AAAAAAACTGGGAAAGGGGTACGACCATTTCTTGTAAAAATCAAGCCGCAACCATAACACATTTAACCTTGCGGCGACAAAATTAACTAATTATCTGAGGGATGATATGGGATTAGGCAATAGCAAATTCATGAAGAAATTCAACGCATACGCAACCCTGGGTCTTTTGTTTTTGATTCCGTCCTACTTGAATAACTCTCCTGAAGATTACCAAAATTACCGGAAAAGTGAAGCAATTTACCAGCACAGCAGACAGAAATTCTTGGGTGCGGTAGATAGGTTTATAGAGGAGCAGAAAATAAGAGAGAAGCTAGCAAATTCGCCAAGAACCATGGGCATGAAGTACAGGATGAAGAGACCCGATGGTGATTAAACTTAGAAATAAGGAAATGTCTTATGAAAAAATAGCAAAAAAATTAGATATAGGCACAGCCACTGTATGGGTTCATTTGAATAACAAACATAAATCACGGAGTTAGCTGATCTGGCGTCCTTGGGAATAATATAGCTTCTTTTACATCCTGTAAACCGAGTATTTTCTGGACAAATCTGTCCACACCAAAGCCAATCCCGCCCATTGGTGGGCAACCAAAACGGAATGCATCCAAATAGAACTTGAAATCTTTAGGGTTCAGGCCTTTCTGCTTCATCACGTTGACCAGGACATCGAACCTGTGCTCTCTCTGTCCCCCGGAAGCGAGTTCCAAACCCCTGTAATCCAGATCCATCCCCCTCGAGACCTCGCCGTCCAGCATTATGTAAAACGGCTTTATCTTTGAGGGGAATTTCGTTATGAAGTACGCTTCGTACCCCTTCTTGTTCATTATCTCCGCGAATTTCTTTTCCTGCGCATCCTCTATGTCATCTCCCCATTTCATTCGAAGTCCCGCCTTCCCCAGTGTCTTAAGAACCTCATCATACGTGAACCTCTTGAGTGGGAGTTCAGGAACCTTTAAGTTGAAATCCCTCCCCCTTTTCAATCCCCTCAGAACATGAACAACCAACCGTTCGAGAACTCGCATCACGTCTTCCTCGTTGTCTATCCACGCCATTTCGAAATCCAGGGACATGAACTCCGAGATATGCCTCCTGGTATGGAACTTTTCAGCTCGAAACGCCTGGCCTATCTCGTAGACCTTGTCAAGCCCAGAGGCCATCATCATCTGCTTGTAAAGCTGAGGCGACTGTCTTAGGAAGGCTTCCTTCCCGTAGAAATCAAGTTTGAACATGGTTGCCCCTCCTTCGGCTCCTGCCGCCTGGATCACGGGCGTGTGTACCTCTATAAATCCGTTTTTTCTGAAGAACTCGTGGGACAGACCCATGACCTTGTGGCGTGTGATAAAGATATTCTGGACTTCTGGATTTCTGAGGTCAAGGAACCTATATTCAAACCGCGTGTCCTTCCATGAGTCCACGTGCAGGTCGAGGGGAAGCGGTTTTTCCGCCCCTGCCAGGGCCTTCACGAGACTTGGGATTATTTCATACCCTAATTTCGCGATCTTCGATTTCACGACGTTCCCTTCTATCTCGACGCAGTCCTCCTTCCCGAGCTTCGAGATTGTATCCCAAACGCCTTCGCTGACGTCGGATTTCTTCGCAGTTATCTGGACCTTTCCCTCGCGGTCTCGCACGGTCAGAAAGATTATCTTCCCTATGTCACGAACGTCGTCTACCCAGCCCTTCACCTTCGCTTTCCTGTCCGGCTTCAGCTGATTGGAATATATTCGCTCCATAACATCAGTTGGTTTTCCGTTTTATTAATATTTTCTCAGTTCTCCTTAAGGATTACGAGCGTCTGCGTGCTCCCTATGCCCTCTATTAATTTAGTTCTTTAACATAAATATCGTGACGATCTTCATGAGTTACACAAGCTTGTGCCAAAATTATAGCAGTTTTGAATTTTTTAACATTAATGTATTTCAATAAATCAGGATGAAATTCGAAACGGTTCATTTCTTTAGAAAAATACATTTTATCTTTTTCCACGCCTTTACTTTTTAAAATTTCAATCAGTTCATTGACTTTTTCAGTGGGTTCATCTATTATTATTTTTTCCAAATATCCACTATCAGTTACTATTTCATGCGGTTTTTTCATAATCTCAGCTGCATTTTTATTTTTTAACGGGTTTTGGACGTGCCGCTTGTAATACCTAGAGCAAAAATTAATGGGAATTTTTATTTCGTTGTCCATCGCGAATTCCATTACCCTAAGAGCAGCCAACTCACTACCATAAGCTGGTATGGTACGTATATAATCTGTTTCTGAGGAACCAATTAAAATCTTGTACTCCCTTTCTTTCATATCTTCTAAATTATTTTTGTTAAACATTAACTCGTGTAGATTCACGTAATCAACACCCAGCCTTTTTAGCTTAGGTAAGATTTCTTTTAGCTTATCTTCGTCTTCGGGGATTACAGGCGTCTCTACCGAAACAACGTCTATCATTTTCTTGGCGTGTTCCAACGGTTTGGTATCATAATCTCTTGCAGCCAGGTCAAATCTAATTTCATTCAATCCGGCATCTTTGAGTTTCCTGAGGTTTTCCTTTGAAGCGAAGTCCCCATTGGTATAAAGCCATATGTAAAAATTACCCCCCATTTCTTTCCTCATCGCAGAAATAAAATCTAGGGTTCTGTCAAGCATACAGAGAGGCTCCCCGCCGGAAATCCCAATACCCTTAATTCCCCATTTCTTCAAAAGATTTACCAATTGAGAAGAATCTTTAATTAAAATCTTTTCTATGAACGCACTGTTTTTTCTAGGCCTTTTTCTTACCATCGGACAAAAAAAGCAGTTTCTTGTGCATTTATACATCATAAATAAGCAAAGCCATTTACCTTTTTTGCAGATTTCACATCCTTTTGAAAGATTCCCATAAAATATGCTGTTCCCTTCTTGTGTCACCTTCACGCCCTTGGATTTCAGCCTTTCTATCAATTCTTCCCTTTGTTTAATGTATTCCTGGATTTCTGTTTCTGAAAGCCTTCCTAGATATTTAAACAAAATCTTATTTTCACTTATTTCTTTCAGTATCCCTTCCGATACGCATTTCCAAGTCATTTTAAAACCCAAGTCGAACTTATCGTGTATAAAGAGATAAATGAGATTTAAAAATTAATTTATTTCAATTCTCCCTCAGTATTACGAGAGTCTGCGTGCTTTCTATCCCCTGGATGTCGCGGAGCTTGTCCACTATAACCCTGTCCAACTCGTCGACATCCCTCACCCTTATCAGCAAAACAATGTCTACCGTCCCCGTAACGATATCCGCCTTTTCGACAAAATCTAGCGCTTTCAAATCCTTCACGAGATCGTGCTGGCTTCTCCTGAAGCCTTTCAGGTATTTGGAATCAGCCTTCACGAGGACGTGCGCCGCTAACGGTTTTCCGATCTTTCTGTGGTCCACCTCTATCGTGAACTTTTTAATAATCCCCAGGGATTTCATTCGTTTAATACGATGGTGCACGGTCGTGAGCGGAAGGAGCGTTCTCGAGGCGATCTGGCGGACGGTCAAGTCTCCCCTTTCTTTCAGAATATCAAGGATCCTCTCGTCCTTTTTATCAAGTTTTGCCTCCATATTGAAACATATGTTCCATTTAGTATATAAAATTTCGTAAAATTTGTAAAATATCTCGTAAAAACGGGTAAATATTTCTGTTTAATGGCAGATGCTCCCTTTCCAGAGGTTTCCGGGTGATCTCCCCTTAAACAAATAAAAGTCGCGAGGGGAATAAAATTAAATAAGGTGTTGGGATGGATATAGACAAGGTTCCGAAGAGCGTTGGGAAGACCCTCGAGATCAAAGGATGGGTCTATCGAAAACGTGAGAGCAAGGATATTATATTTTTGGTTATTCGTGACTCTAGCGATGTAGTCCAGTGCACGATAAAGGACAGCCAGAAGGATTTCAGGAAGGCGAAGAAGCTGACGATAGAATCCTCTGTCATAATCAAGGGCAGGGTTGCGAAGGATAAGAGGGCGCCTACGGGTTATGAAATAAAGATCTCTAAGCTCGAACCCGTCCACATCGCCGAGAGGTTCCCGATAACCAAAGACAAATCCACGGAATTCCTTCTTGACACGCGACATCTCTGGCTGAGATCCCGATATTTGACAGCGGCCATGAAGGTCCGCCACACCGTGATAGGAGCGATACACAAGTTCTTCAGGGACCGGGGTTATTATGAATTCGACCCCCCGATATTCCAGCCTTCGCAGTGCGAGGGCGGGGCGACTCTATTCGAAGTGAAATATTTCGATGACGTCACGTATTTGACGCAATCTTGGCAGCTGTATGCAGAAGCCGCGGTGTTCGCATTGGAAAAGGTTTACGACGTCGCCCCGACATTCCGGGCTGAACGTTCGAAAACGACCAGGCACCTCGCTGAATTCTGGATGGCCGAGATGGAAGCGGCTTGGATGGACCTGAAAGAGGTCACGGAAGTCGCGAAGGAGGAGGTCCGCTTCATAATAAAGGAGGTCCTCAAGCATAACAAGAAAGAGTTGTCGTTGCTCGGTCAGGATATCAAGAAGCTCGAACGTATCGCAAAGAAGCCGTTCCCCACGATAACGTACACGAAAGCGCTTGAAATCCTCAAGAAGAAGGAGAAGTTACGAATACCATGGGGCAAGGATCTGCGAACGCTTGAGGAGGACAAGCTGATGAAGCACTTCGACACGCCCATTGTCGTTACGCATTACCCCAAGGAGATCATGGCCTTTTACAAGCCTCGCGATCCCAAAAAGCCGAAAACCGCTTTGTGCTTCGACATGCTCGCCCCTGAAGGATACGGGGAACTCGTTGGCGGGAGCCAGAGGGACACGGACATCGATGAATTGATGAAGTCCCTTAAGAAAATGGGGGAGAGCCCGAAAAGCTATGAGTGGTATCTGGACCTTAGGAGATTCGGTTCCGTCACGCATTCAGGCTACGGTTTAGGGGTGGAAAGACTCGTCGCCTGGTTATGCAAATTGGAAAGCATAAAGGACTCGATCCCTTTCCCTCGCACGATGCTGAGGTTCAGGCCGTGAGACCAGGTACACTATATGTTTTTAAAATTTATCCTACAAATCTTAAAAGAGCAGAATGAAAAGGAGAAAAGTTCTTACTTATGGCGGCGTCGGGGTTCTTTCATATATCCTGTCACGCGTGCCAAAACTTTACGCAGACGATCTGGTGGAAGACACTAAAATTCTAGAGAAGTTCGGAAAAATATATGCAAAAGTTAAGGATAAGGGATTTCCATATAAAATGAGTGTGGACGTAAACGACGATGGTATAAATGATAACTTCGTGTTCACATTGAAAAAAGGCTCGTCAGTAACAGTAGGTACGAATGCAACGTCAGGGACAAGGTTTACAATGGAATTTAC
>CBEVTC010000050.1:0-5332 GCA_965552715.1 uncultured archaeon
TTCCATACGGAATAAGCTTTTCGAGAGGAGGAAGGAGAGGCTGAGGATCATCGAGGACATGAAAGAAAGGAAATACGACCAGAGGATATCTGACCTGAAGATCGAGATTGCTGGAAAGGAGGAGGAAGCCGGCATACTGAAGAAGGATGTTCTGAAGATCGAGAAGGAGAGAAGGAAGCTTTCTGAGAAGGTCGTGGGTTACGAGGGGGACCATGAGCTGTTCAACGAGGTTGCGAAAAGGACCGAATCGCTTGTTTCAAGGGTCTCTGAAATGGAAAGGCAGAGCAAGAGCAAGAGACTGAAGTTGAAGGGCATGAAGGTTGGTAAGGAGATTCTTGAAAAACTGACCAAGGAGATCGTGAGCCTCGAGGTCAAAATCGAGGAAAGGGAGTACGAAGCCCGTATTCTGAGGGACAGGGTTTCATCGAAGAACAGCAGGATTCTGTCTTTCCGTGATCAGATAAAGGATTCGAGGCTCCGGCTTTCCGAGAGCAAGGAAAAGGAAATGGGGGTTAAAAAGCTCGAAAAACTCCTTGGGGAAAGCCCTGAGAAAAGTCTGGGGGAAATGCTCGACAACCTCGAGACCGCAAAAAAGAAGCTCTATTCGCTGGAGGCGAAAAAGAAAGAAATTGAAAGGGGCCTGAGCGAACTGAAGGGCGCTGGGGTGAAGTGCCCTGTTTGCGAATCGAAGCTGACGAAAGTCAGGAAGAGCGAACTGATAGAGCACAGGCTTGTGCATATGGGGGAAATCGAGGTCAAGGTAAGCGAAGCGGAAGAGAAGCTCGCGAAGGAAACCAAGAAAATCGATGCCTTCAGGGATAGTGTCGAAAAATACAATGAAATAAAGAAGGATCTGAAAGACATAGTTCCGCTGAAGGAGAAGATAAAGGAGAACGAGGGGAAGATTTCGCTCGTGAGGAAAGAGGTCGGGAAAATAGTTGCGGAGATCCATAAGAAGGAGAAAGAGGAGAAGATCCTAAGGAAATCGCTCGAAAGGCTGAACGTGAAGAGAGGCAGGACCGAAGACCTCATGAAGGAGAAGGAGGAGCTCGATAACCTGAGGGAGGAGAAGAGGGATCTGGAAAAGCAGACGAAAAGTCTAAAAACCCAGATGAGGAGTCTGGAGAGGAAGCTGAAGGGGATGGACATAAAATCCCTGAGGAGCGAGCTTCAGGAGGCGGTCGGACTCTCGAAGGGAATGGAGATCAAGCTGAAGGATCTGGAGGAGATGCTGAAAGACAAGGTTTCGCAATTTAAATACCTGGAGGAGGAGAGGAACACGTTTATTAGATATAAGGAGGAGGTGGCGAAATACGAGAAGGTGATAGAATCCATGGACGTTTTCGTTTCCGTCCTTCGAAATACCCAGGACCAGCTCAGGGACGAGTTCCTCAAGACCGTGAATTACATAATGAACGAGATCTGGGGCGAACTCTATCCTTACAGGGATTTCTCGGAGATACGCATTCTGGTTGAGAAGGATTACGTCCTGCAGCTGAAATGGACGAGGGGGTGGGTTAATGTTGACCT
The DNA here is from genome assembly GCA_965552715.1 of uncultured archaeon. Lineage (GTDB taxonomy): Archaea > Aenigmatarchaeota > Aenigmatarchaeia > QMZP01 > QMZT01 > JAZGEG01. The sequence goes on from CBEVTC010000050.1 coordinate 1,531, forward strand.
TGTTTCTGGAGGCGAACGCTCTCTCGCTTCGCTGGCGCTGCGAATCGCTTTTTCTCTCGCATTCACACCGAACCTGAGATGGCTGATCCTTGACGAGCCCACGCACAACCTGGATGCGAACGCGATCGAGCACTTTGGTAGCGTGCTCAGGGACAGGATGGGGAGCATAATAGACCAGGTCTTCTTGATCACGCACGAGGAACGCCTCTCGGATTACGTAACCGGGTCTATATACAAGCTCGAGAGGGACAAGGAAGTGGACGGAGTTACGAAGATAGTGGCGAGTTGAAATTTATTAAACAAGAACCAATTATTAAAACAGAGGTTCATGAAATTCGGGGTTTTCGGGATTCTCGCGGTTTTTTTGGCCGTTTTTGTATTCCTTTCTGTCTCTTCCTTTTCCCAGGAAGGCATGGACATACCCCCTCCAGGTAATGGGGACCCGGGAGGTGGTGGAACCCCTGATGAATGTACATATTGCTGTCAGGACATGACGCAATACGGAGAGTGTTCCGTCGAGATACCTTTGTACTGCGATAACGGAGCTCTCAAGCATAACTGTTCCTTTTGTGGTTGCGAGCAGGGGTATGAATGCGCAGAGAACGGGTATTGCATAGTATCGCGCATGGAATGCGAAGGTGGAACGTTGAGCGGGAGCTGTTCGGTGAATATGCCGCTTTACTGTGATAACGGAGAACTTGTGGATAACTGCTTTGTTTGCGAATGTAATGAAGGGGAGGACTGCCTCAGCGATGGAACATGCCATCTCAACCATGCGCCTGTAATTATTAGGATAGGGGAAACTGGAGTGGTAGAAGGTCAGGATGTAAGTTTCGAGATACATGAAGGAGAAACGTTGGAATTCCAGGTGGTGGCTGAAGATGAAGACGATGATCCCCTGACTTACTACGCTGTTAACATGCCTGAAGGTGCAACATTTGATCCTGAGAATGTTATGTTCTCGTGGACTCTTGGGTACGACATAACAGCAATGCAATATTACGTCAGTTTCCTTGTGATAGACAGTCCGGTGAGCGGGGACTCCAAAACAACCGATCAAAACGTATGGATATACGTAGGCGATGTCAACAGGGCTCCTGTAATCGGGCTTGCTAAGGAATTCCTGGGAACGGATGAGAATGTTCTTATGGAATTCGAGCTCGGGGCAGAGGATCCGGACGGAGATGAGATATCTTATTATGTTGATCTTCCGGAGGGAGCGGAATTCAATCACGAAACCGGAAAGTTCTCATGGGTCCCTGAATTCGGGCAGGAAGGGAATTACGAGCTGGATTTCACGGCATCGGATGGCGTGAACAACGTAACTAAAAAAATAACGATAACCATCGGGAATGTCAACAGGCCGCCGAAATCCAAAATATCGCACCCGCTCGAAAACCAGGAATTCCTAAATGAGAGGAATATTCTATTCAGCGGTGCTGACAGCTATGACCTGGATGAGGAGGAGTTAACGTATATCTGGGATTTCGGTGATGGCGAAACCACGACAACCGGGAACTCGACAACCACGCATGTTTACCAAAACCCAGGGACGTACAACGTGAGTTTAACAACGAGTGACGGGGAAATGTACGATACCGATACCATCACGATATTGATCAAAAAGGGGGTTACGGAGGACAGCGACAACGACGGGGTGGAGGATTCGATTGACAGATGTCCTGATACGCCCCCGTTAAAGAAGGTCAACGTTTACGGCTGTTCCCTTCCGAAGTATACGAATTTCGATAACAATCTAACGACAGATTTCTCCGGAGTGGATTTGAAAAATGCGACCAATGTCACTATCGGAATACCTGAAAAGGGGATGATAGAATTCCGAAAAAATACGCTCGATCTTGTAGGGAAGGATCTCAACAAATACGTGGAGATAGGGGACGCGAACATAACCGTTGAGAGCAAAAAAATCCCCGAACTAAACAAGTCTGCTGTCATAACATTTTACAACGTCACCATCAGAGATCCCGTCATGTTGAAGGACGAGATTTATTGTCCTGATTGTAAGATAATAAGCTACGTGAACAAGACGTTCGTTTTCTCTGTTCCCCACTTCACCACCTATTCGCTCATGGCATGGGCCTCGTATTCGGGATACTGCGGCGATGGGATGTGCTCCCTTTATGAATCTTGCCAAGAATGCAAGGAGGATTGCGGAGAATGCGGAAAGGTGGAAAAGCCTGGTGCATGCGAAGAGCTCTGGGTTTGTTCTGCGTGGTCCGAGTGCAACGAATTGAATCTGAGGACAAGAGAATGCATGGATGCGAACGTCTGCGGTTTGCAAACCAAAAAACCTGCTGAAACAACAGAATGCGGGAAAGAACAGGACTATTCATCACTCGTGTTTTTCGGGATCATACTCATGGTTTTGGTTTCGGTCTACCTCCTCACCGAAGTCTACAAGAAGAAGAGAGCAAGCAAAAAAATGGATAGGTTCGAACTGGAAAGGTTCGTGAAAGGATATATGTACAGGGGTTACACGAAACCCGAGATCAAGAGAATCCTGGAATCAAAGGGCTATGAAGATGAAGAGATAAACGAGGTTCTGGAAGAAGTGGAAAAAGAGATTTTCTAAATTTTCGGGATACCTATATCCGCTGTTATTATCTCCCCTGAATTTCCGCTGTTCAGCCCTTTCTTTCTTTCGTAAAAGGTTATCGTCATGTCGGGCCTGATCGCAGAACCCATAACTTTTCCGTTATCCGAATTCACCCCGGAAGGGCAGTCTATCGAGACCTTGAACCCTTTGCTTTTGTTGAACTTCTCTATAACCTTAACGTATTCCTCGCTAACCACGTCCTTTAATCCCGTTCCCAGAAGCGCATCCACGAGTATATCATGTTTTATTCCCGGCATCTTTTCTACGTAGAATTTCACGGGCTTTTTCAGGGATTTCAGGTTTCCCAGAATCCCGAAGTTCCTTCTGGTTGTTTCGCTCCTTAGAACCTCCGGGTCCTTTACGAAGTAAACATCCACCTTTGCCCCGTGTATGAGCGAATGCCTCGCGAACACCAGCCCGTCCCCCGCATTGTTCCCCGTCCCGCAAAAAACGAGCACCTTCTTCCCCTTCAAACCGATTTTCTCGTTCAACACCTTCGCAACATTCGCCCCCGCGTTCTCCATCATTATCCCTTCCGGTATACCGATTTCCTTCGCTTTGTGTTCAATTTCCCTCATTTTCTTGACAGAAATCATGCCATCACGTTATTCTCTCTTATTGTTTCTGAAATTTAAAAAGTTGAGTTTAAACTTCCGTTCTCTTTCGAAAAAAACAGGCTCTCTATATATCTGTTTTACTCATTTACACCCTTCACGCCCCCCTCCCCCCTGAACTCTCACTTTTTCATGAAATTAAATATTTATATTCTTTAGTATATATTTTAGAAAAGATATAATATAAAATAATTATTAGAAAGTATTAAATTAAAAATATATTTTAGAAATTATTTTTTAGAAAATAAAGATTTAAATGAATACATAACATTTATATTTCCTTGATTCATAAATTATGCATGGTTGAGGGGAAGGGGCAAAAACCGGTATTGGAGGACTTGTTCTTAAGGGAAAAGCCAGCACGAATCTTCCTAGCACTCAAGACAGCAAAGATGCCAGTGTACGCGACAATCCTATCGAAAGAGGCGGATTGTACGTATTCCCACACCATAAAGATCCTTGGTATCCTCCAAAGCATGGGGCTTGTCGTATTTGACAAGAAGGGCAGGATCAAGGGAGTGAAACTCACGGATGACGGCTGGGATATCGCTCACAACCTGGAGGCCATGAA
>CBEVTC010000051.1:0-5227 GCA_965552715.1 uncultured archaeon
TATCGATCTTCTCTATTGCTTGCTGCGCCGCCCACAGGGATTTGTCGGTTATGTTGAGTTTCGAGCGGTAATGCGTTGAGAGCAGGGCGTAGCGGATCGCTCTCGGGTCGTGATTCCTTTTCAGGAGATCGTTCAGGACCAGGAAGTTCCCCAGGGATTTCGACATCTTCTTCCCATCAACCATCACGTGCTCGTTGTGGAGCCAGTAGCGGGCGAATTGCTTCCCAGTCGCTCCCTCGGACTGGGCTATCTCGTTCTCGTGGTGGGGGAAAATCAGGTCAACCCCTCCCGTATGGATATCGAGCGTTTTTCCGAGGTATTTGGTCGACATTACAGAACATTCGATATGCCATCCCGGCCTCCCTTTACCGATCTTCGTCTCCCAGAAAACATTCCCGTCCTCATGAGTCCAGGCCTTCCACAGAGCGAAATCCCTCGCTTGTTCTTTCGTGTATTCGTCATGCGATACTCTGGCGCCTGCCTTCAGGCCGGAGACGTCGAGTTTGGAGAGCTTCCCGTAACTCGGGAATTTCCGGATGTTAAAATAAACAGAGCCGTCCCCCCCCTTGTAGGCGAGCTTCTTTCTTAAAAGGGTTTTCACGAGATCCACCATTTCCTTTATGTGCTCGGTAGCCTTCGGGTAAAGTTCGAATCTCTCTATGTTAATCTTCTCTAGATTATCGAAAAATATCTTGGTGTACTTCTCCGTGAACTTGCCAAGGGAAAGACCTTCCTTCTTTGAATTGCGGATGGTCTTGTCATCCACGTCCGTGATGTTCATAACCTGCTTGACCTTGTATCCCCTGTATTTCAGATAACGCCTGAGCAGATCGTAGAAAACGAACGCCCTCAGGTTTCCGACGTGGGGGTAATCGTAAACTGTCGGCCCGCAGGAGTATATGCGAACGAGTCCTTTTTTTAACGGCTTGAACTCGTCCTTTCTCCTCGTCAGCGTGTTGTAGAATTTAAGAGCCATATAGTTATTTTTATTATATAGTATTAATAATATTTCGTGAATTCTATGGATCTCTGGACCGAAAAGCACAAGCCGAAAAACACGAAAGAAATACTCAGCCAGGGCTCCGCGATCACGGAGATGACAAACTGGATAGAGACGTGGAAACCGGGCAAGGCTCTTTTTCTCCACGGCCCGCCCGGGACCGGGAAAACGTTAATACCGGAAGTTATAGCCAACGAAAGGAAATGGATGCTCCTTCAGGTCAACGCCTCGGAGAAGAGGAACTCGGAAGCGATAGAAAATTCGCTCATGGAAGCCTCGAAGAACCTCTCGCTTTTCCATTCCGGGAAGCTGATACTCATAGACGAAGTGGACGGGATCTCCTCGGGTGACCGCGGAGGGATCGGGGCGATAGTCAAGATCATAAAGGAATCCAGATTCCCCATAATAGTCACCGCGAACAACCCTTATATTTCAAAGCTCCGGCCGTTGAGGGCGCACGCGAAACTCGTAAGGCTTTCCAAGGTGAACGTGAAATCGATTGAAAAGCGATTGAAAGAGATATGCGAGGAAGAGGGGGTAAAGGCGGATGAGAGCGTGATCAAAAACCTCGCCCGCTGGTCTTCAGGGGACGTACGCTCCGCGATAACCGATCTCCAGATGCTATGCGAGGGGAAGGAAATGATATCCGAAAAGGACCTCGAATCCCTCGGGTTCAGGGAAAGGGAAACGAACATATTTTCGATACTTCCGACAATCTTCAGGTCGAGGAACATCAAAGCCGCGAAAAAGGCGATAAGGGACTGCGACAAGGACCCGGACGAGATATTCTGGTGGGTGGAGAACAACCTGCACCATGAATTCACCGATTCCGGTTCGCTGGCAAGGGCGTATGATATCCTCTCGAAGGCGGACGTGTTCCGGCAGAGGGTTTTGAAGCAGCAGAACTGGAGGTTCAAGCTCTATATGATAGACACGCTCGCTGGCATCTCCCTGGCGGGGGAACCCTCGAAATCTTTCATCCAGTACAAACCCCCTGACAGGTTCCTGATGTTCTTCCGGCTGAAAAGAAAGAAGGCGGAGATGTCTTCCGTATTTGAGAAACTCGTTCCCTACACGCACAGCTCCGAGAAGATCATAAAGAATTACTACCTCCCCTGCCTGAAAATCATCCTCTCTGGAAAGAAAAAAGAAGACCATGAAGGAGTGGAGTTCACGGAAGAAGAAACGAAGCTGATAGTTTCCGGATAACCTAAACATCAAAGATAACAGGATTCTTCTTCCATTCCCACCCGGTTCCTTCGAAATCCACATAATCCTCGTTCACCCTTCCAATACAGTTGCTGAAGGTCGTGTCGGCGATTAATATCTTTTTCCCGTTCTCGTCGAACCACAAAGCGTCTTCGCAGAGCCCGTCGATTTCGTTGCCTTCTGTTGCGATCCCCACGAACGTGTGCTCCCCGGGGATCCATATGGTCCTGGCATCGACTCCCACGGCCTCGAGAAGCGAGGCGAGCAGGATTGCGTGATCCTCACAATCGCCGCCCCCGGAAAGGATCGTTTCGCAAGGCGACGCGACGTATTCGCTCTCGGGATCGTCCACGAATTTTATGTTCATCCTCACGTATTCGTAAAGCGATGTCACAAAGTCCTTCTTGGAACGCGAGACGATGAACACCGCCAGATCCCTCAGACCTTCCGGGTCTGCAAGACCCTCGATGTCCTCCATGGATTCCCTCCCCCTGCCGATCTCGCATTCGTTCTCCAGAAAAAGACTTATCCTCTGCCTGAGGATCTCCCTTTCCGTTTCGAGCTCTTCCACCTTTTTTTCGTATTTTTTCAGAACGTCCTTGCAGTCCTCTATTATCTCTTCCATCTCCTCGTTCTCCCCGCATTCGGGATCAGGACACTCGTAAACCAGCGTGTCCTCAAACTCCTGCCTGCTTACGATTTCGCCCGTATAAGAAATTCCAAAAGAGACAGCGAGAAAGGAGACCAGAAGTAGCAATACCACTAGGACAAGATACCCCCAAGACCCCAGCATAATAGTAATTGGCGGTAAGAAATAAATTAACATATTGTTCAGAACTTCAGGATAACGAAAACTTTATAATTCTTACCTTCTTAAAATCATTATTTGATAACATGGAAGGAATAAATTATAAAATTTGGAGTCGGAATGGGTTTCTTAACTATATGTCTGAAAAATTTGGAATTAAAGGGCTTTCAGGACCTGGGCTTGAAAACACCGAGACTTCTGTCACCACAATGTTACATTACATATATCGGGGGGAATTAGTAGGTATGAACCAAGATAAAATCCGTATTATTGATGATAATGGACACACGGGAGACATAAAATGGTATGAGATATTAGAAGTCAAATTAGGCGATGAAACACGTTACAAATATGTGCCACCTCACATGCGTCAAGGAGTAGAAAAAATGCCCATATATTTTGAATAAAATTTATGTAAAAAAGCTACTTCAGATAAATAGGACCGAAATCGCTCACGTAGATGTAATCGTCTTCTGTCTCCGCCCTCTTTATGTGGGTGAGCATTTCCGTTACCTTCGAATCCAGATGATCAGCCATGTATACCGCAAGCGCTTCCGGGATCGCGGGCTGTTTGGGCGAGCCGTATTCTATCCTCCCGTGATGGCTTATGATGAGGTGTTTGACTTTCAGCTTTAGTTCTTCCGGGGTCTTCAGCTGGTTCATCTTCCTCGAGACTTCCTCGTACGTGAGCGCTAGGTGACCTACCAGCATGCCTTCCGCGGACGTGCGAATATGCGTGGTGACGTCGAGTTCCCTGATCTTCCCGATGTCGTGGAGGATCGCCCCGGTTAACATTAGATCACGATTAAGCTCGGGGTGGATCTTCTTGAGGAACTCGCATATGCGGACAACGTTAAGCGTGTGTTCCAGCAAGCCGCCCAGCCAACCGTGATGCTTGTACATCGCCCCGGGATGTTTAATGAACTTCTCCGAGAAAGCGGAATCCCTTATGAATGAATTCACGAGCTCTTTCAAATGTTTGTTTTCGAGGGAATCCGCAACCCTCGTCAGCTCAGCATACATCTCTTTCGTGTCCTTCTCGCTCTCAGGTATGAAATCGGATTCCTCGTACTCACTTGCTTTCAGGACAGTTATCTTCCCGCCAGGGGGATTGATGTTTATCGCGATCCGGTTGTTGAACGTGGTTGTCTCGCCGACCACGTAAACAACATCGTCCTTTTTTATGGAATTATAAAGCATTTCAACATTCTCTTTGTTTTCCGGGCCCCAGTACCTCAGCATTATTTCCCCTGAAGGGTCTCCGACCCTTAACTGAAAAGCGTAGCCCTTCGCGTACTTCTGGACGGGCTTCTTGAACTTCACCACGTACTTCCCGTCTACCGATTCGTATGGGGCGAGATTTTTCACGAGCATGATTAAGATAGGTTTTCTTTATTTAAATTTTAAATTCTCTCGATACAAGAAAAAACTATGCCAGAAGAGTACATGGATTTATTATGAAAATATTAATCCTCCGCTTGGGCCACAGGGCAGGGAGGGATCCGAGGATCTCGACGCATTGCGGGCTGGTAGCGAGAGCGCTGGGAGCGAACGGGATTGTTTATTCGGGCGAGAGGGACCGGAAACTTCTCGAAAGCATAAAAAGGGTAATGGATGAGTGGGGCGGGAGTTTTGAGATTTCTTATGAAAAGGACTATATGTCCTTGATCAAGAACTGGAAAGGGAAAGTTGCGCATCTGACCATGTACGGGGTTCCTGTGCAGAATGTAATCAGCAGGGTGAGGAAGGAGAAAAACCTGCTGGTGGTTATCGGAGGGGAAAAGGTTCCTCCCGAAGTCTACAAAATCGCGGACTGGAACATTTCCGTGACGAGCCAGCCCCATTCGGAGATCGCCGCGCTCACGATATTCCTGGACAGGGTTTTCAAAGGCAAGGAACTCGGGAGAAAATTCCCGAAGGCCAGGAGAAGGATAATACCACAGAAAAGGGGCAAGAAAGTTGTTGAAAAATAAACTTTATTGGGAAAACATTATGTTCTCCAGCAGGGCTTTCGCTCGTTCCTTCTTCTTTTCGTTGATCTCCACGAGAATCAGGCCGTGCTCGAAATGCCCGTAAACAATGTAGCTCCCTAGAGGGAGGTGTATCGCGCAGGGAAGAACCGCTAGGTCCTCTTCCCCTTTCACGGATATCTTAACCTTTTTCTTCCGGAGGAGAGGGATTGACTTTTCGACAGCCTTCCAGAGATCAAC
>CBEVTC010000052.1:0-5174 GCA_965552715.1 uncultured archaeon
GGTTGTTTCTCAGCCACAGGAAGCGCCCTCCCGTTTTCTTCTTCCAGAAGTTGAAAGCCCATATATCATGGTATTGGGCGAGGAGAAAAGCGATCAGGCTGGCTATCATTATCCTTATGGAGGGATTGAACACCGTTAGGAATTCCTCATTGAACGGGTAGCGGGAAGCGGGCGGGAGGATAACCGAAAGTACAGTAAGGAGCATAACTACAACTATCGCAAGAAAACCAGCAATCACAAACCCCTTGACCTTCTCCTTCCCGAATACGTCCTCCACAACGTCCGTGACGAGGAACGTGATGGGGTACATGAAGATCCCCACGGATGCGACCGCTATCCAGAGGTTCGCGATCTTCGTGCCTAACAGATTCGCGGCCACGATCGCCGCAACGAATACGCCAAGCAATATATGCAACTTTTGTTCCTGTGTTAACATCATAACAATCCCTTGAACATCTCCTCGAGCGCTCCAGCGATTTCTTTCGACTCGGAAACCTGCATTTTGAGCTTTTCTATCAGGAGTCTGTAGTGCTTTAACGTCCCCATAAGAATGACGTCCGTCTCCGGGACCGAGCAGTTGACAGTCCCCCTGTTTACGGCCGCCTCCCCTCCTATGGAGAGCATCTCCTGCTTGATTATGTTCGCGATTGCATTTCGAATGGAATGTAGTTTAACTGCCCTGAAGATCGATTTAGGAACCATTATGTCGATTCCGCTCGCCCCTATTTTTTCCATCTCCTCAACGGCCTGATTTTTTGTCCCTATTTCCAGAAATTCCGGCGAGTATTTATTTGATTTCATTTGCCTATTTTGGTTTTCGGATATTTATAGTTTTTAATTCTTCTTGGCAAAGATTAACCATGATGGAATTCGAGAGGGATTTCGAACTGGAAATCGGCTCGAGCATGGTCAAACGCAGGAGCAACAAGTTCATGCTTATTTGGAAAATCCAGGGGGACGAAGTTACCGGTGGTGTGGCGAGCTCTCCCCTGAAATACAAGAATCTCGTTATATTCGGCTGCGGGGACCATTACCTCTACGCCGTGGATATCAACACCGGAAAAATGGTCTGGAGATTCAAGGCAGGCCAGCTATTTATTGATGCGAGACCCTCGGAAGAGAATGGGATAATATACATCGGTTCTTATGACGGGCATGTTTATGCGATCGATTCCGAAAATGGAAAAGAAGTTTGGAGATTCAAGACGGGAGGGAAAATTTACGCATCATGTATCGTTGAGGGAGGAAAAGTCTACTTCGGATCGCAAGATTCGTATGTTTACGCTGTTGACTCGAAAACAGGCAAAGAAATCTGGAGATTTAAGTCAGGGGCCGAAGTAGGCTCCGCCCCGACCATACACAAAGGGATTCTTTACGTAGGGAGTTATGATGAAAATCTTTACGCCCTTGATCCGGAAATGGGCAAGGAGATATGGCGTCTTAAAGTAGGAGGCAACATCTCCAATCCGCTTCCGCATATCGCAGAGAACAATATCCTCTATGTTGGTTGCATAGACGGGAATGTTTATGCAATAGACCTTGAAAACAGAAGAGAGAAGTGGAGATTCCGGACAGGAGGCTGGATACTTGGAGCTCCAAAACCCGTCGGAGATTTTATTTACATTGTTTCGAGTGACGGTAACATTTACTGCTTGGATAAAGAAGGTCACCAAGTATGGAGGTTTATGACAGATGCTTACATGGACGGTTCTACCGAGGTTCTGGTCCATAATGGTATTGTTTATTACGGCTCCTCCAATGGGAACTTTTACGCCCTTGATGCAAGAACAGGGAAGGAATTATGGAGATTTCGAACGGACGGAGAGATAATATCCTCCCCCATAATGCATGAAGGCAAGCTATACTTCGGTTCTTTCGACTGCCATTTCTACTGCATAGACCTTAACGGAAAAGAAGTTTGGAGATTCAAGACAAGTTCGAGCGTCAAGTGGAAAGTCCCGCCGGAATCCGAGTGGTTTGAATTCGAAGTAGACATAAAGGAGGAACCCGACGAGGCGACAAGAGAATACGGGAAAGGCGTGAACATATCAGAACTGGAACCCCTCGAGAGCGAGTATTCCCTCAAGAGCGAATACCAGACCAAGAGCGAGTACAAGACAGAATCAGAATATAAATGAAAATCAGACTAAGGATTTCGCAGCCCCGATAGCGGTGGCGAACTCCGCATGAGCCGGAACGACTGCTCTCCCGCCGAAAGTTCGGACCGCCTGCTGGATTCTTTTCATGAGCGTCCGGTTTTTCGTGACCTTTCCTATGAAGACTATATCTTTTTCGAGCCCGTAATTCTTCGCAGCGAAAACCGAGAGCGTTCCTACCACTTCTCCGACCATGTTGAGCAAACCGAGCGCGATGTCCTTGTGTTCAATATCATCCAGGAGCTTCCCGAAGTTAGCAGCAGTCGCTTTCGGGGATAGCTTCCCGATCCCCTTCCCCACGATGTCCTTAACAGTGAGATCAACCTTCCTCAGGTCCCCTTTCCTCGCGAGGGTTTCGAGGTTGTTTATGTCGTGCTTGTTGAGAAGAAGCCGGTAAAGCCCCTTCAGCATTCCGCCCCCGACACCCGTTCCTCCCGCATGCTTTATGGACTTCCCCTTGTCATTCACCGCAACCATCGCCGTCCCCGTCCCGATGCTCACGACAAAACATCTCTTTTTACCGGTGAGTGCCAATCCTCCCAGGCCCATCGCCTTTATCTCGTCCACTTTCTTGACAGGGATCCCGAGTATATTCTTGGTTATTTTTTTCTTTGAACCCCCTCCGGTGGCTGCCACCAGTTTCACCTGATGTATATCGATCTTTTTGGTGCTCAGAATCTTTCCCAAACACCCCGCGGCGCTCGCCACCTCATCGCTTGCGTGAATATCAACAAAACCAGTGATCTTCCCGTCCCTGACCAGAACGCCCTGAGTGGTCGATCCTCCGATGTCGATCCCTATGATCATGTAAATAATTTTTGAGATGTGTATATAAAAATGTGTTGATGAAAATTAAACTTTTATAACTAACTAATAATAACCAAATAGTAACATATTTCAATCAATGTACGGTAAGTAATTATGGCAAAAAACGAGATTGAGATTGAAGATTTTCAGGAAGAGTATTCTGATGAATTAATAGACGTGTTACGCCATACTTTCAAACTTCTTGGACGTGGATTATCGTACTCCAAAAAAGAAAAAGGACTTGTAGAGAAAATTGTACTGAATGAATTTTTAAATCCCCCTGTTAACACTGGTAAAATCGTGAGGGCATATGGCATGATAAATGCAGGGGCGGTTCTCAAAGGAGATAGCATATTTCCTGTTTATCAACTCTCGCAGGTAGGAGAAGAAAGTGTACGTGAGCTCGTAAGACATATGGAAAATCTATCACTCGATTCCGGAAACGATGAACTTAACATATACGGTTTAAAGGACAGGTATAAAAATTATATAATACCCTTTAGGTACGAGGGCTACGTTTTCCATGTCGATGATATAGATTATCCTTTGAATGCTTCTTCGGAAAAAAATAGTATACGGGTCATAAGAATGAGAAAATCTCTGAACCTCTAATAATTTTGCCCGGTCAGAACGGGCATTTCTTCACGTTTCCCCCGCACCTCACAACCTTTTTGATCTTGTCGCAGAATTTCATGTCGTTGGTGAACCACTGGCATGGAGGCTCTTCGGTGAGTTTTTCGGGCAAGGTTTCCAGAGCCGGTGTAGGAGGGGTCAGCGGCGTTTTTTCAGGCATTTCAGGAGGTGAAACAGGGGGTTTTTCTATTTCAGGCGTTTCCCTGATCGCTCCCTCTTTTTTCTTTTCGGTTTCTTCGGCCATGTTTAAACATGTGTTTAAACATTTTTAAAAGCCTATATTATTCCAAAACGTATAATTTTTATAAAACATATAGTTAACTATCTGTAAGTAGTATCCAAATGTTGGTGCTCCATATGTATATGGATAAATTAATCGGCAATAAAGGGAAAGAGTATCAAATTAAAAAGCTTTTGGCAGATTGTACAGGCAGAAATCTGTTTTATTCGGTGGAACATGACGGAGAACATTACGTTGCCAAATGTACAGGCAGACAGGAAAAGATTTGGATGGGAAGTAAAATAGGCGTTTCTAATGAAATCAGTGCTTTAAAATCTCTTAATGAAGATGGTGGTCATCCTAACATTACTAAAATAATTGATCACGGCAGATATGAGAATAATGAAGAATCGGCATTTTTCATAATGCCTTACATGGGTCCTAGACTCAAAAAATGGATCAGTATTGAGCAAACAGAGCATGATCCCTTGAAACTTTTGGCCTTGTATAAAATTGCACAGGGGATTGAATTCTTTCATGGTGAAGGATACTTTCATGCAGATGTCAAACCTAGTAATATGGTTTTGAAAAAGCAACTGGATATTCTCGACATAAAACCAGAAGATTGCGACTCCGTATTGATAGATTTTGAACTATGCCACAAACCCGAAAATTTCCAAAAAAAGAGAGGGAGAATAGCTGGCACAAAACACTATATCTCACCTGAAAGATTCAAAGAAGAAGTCGATTTAGAATCAGATATTTATGGTTTTGGTGTTTCTATAGCGCATATGCTTATAGGCAAAAAATTTGATAATTTCTTAGACGAGAACTTTGATGAAGGCCCTGATGTTTTACTTTATGAACACGCCCTCAAAATCCAAAAAGTTAAATTTTCTGACTTTGGGAAGAAAGTCCCCCAAGAATTGGAAGAATTATTGGAGAACTGTTTAGTTCTAGAACCGTGTTACAGGCCCCGGATAGACGAGGTGAAAGGGAGTCTTAAAATGATTTTAGAGAATAAATACGATCTTTCTCCTGATTTTTGATCATATAATCGAGAACATCCCAAGCAGCGCGAGCAGAACCCCTATGAACCCTTCGCCTCCGATGAACCCTGCCGCGATCAATTGTCCCTTCTCTGTCCATCCTTTCCTGTTCGCATAATACCTGAACAAACCTCCGACGAACAGCGGGAACGAGAGCTCGATGGGGGCGTAAAGCCCTATTCCGAAAGCGATGGGAACGATCCCCTGCCTGAAGTAGATAGAAATCAGCGTGAGTATCCCTCCGACTATCGCTCCGAGAACAAGATACTGGGAGATTCCTCCTGCTGAAACTATCGCTGCGAGCGCGAC
>CBEVTC010000053.1:0-5162 GCA_965552715.1 uncultured archaeon
AAATATCCACGCATAAGCAGGTATGTAGAAACCAGGAAGTCCGGAAAAAAGAAGACCGAAGGCTATTATACTCTCAACATACCTGTCCATTATCGTATCCAAGTAAGCTCCTAATTTCGAGACTTTTCCCATGACCCTCGCCACGGATCCGTCCACGAGGTCAATGAAAGCCGAGACAATGAAGAAAACCGCTGCTATCAGGAATTGCCTTTCAACAAGGAAGTAAAGCGCTATCAGCGTTGGTATTATGGTCAGAAGAGTCCACTGGTTGGGGGAAAGACCCACCTTCGAAAAAATCATCCCTATTTTAATCGAAAGGTTCGAGAAAGTTTCACGTTTCTTGTAAAGAACCATATTTATCTTTCTCTTTCCCCTTTAATAAATTCCTCAACCATGTGCTTCGCTACGGAATCAGGGAACTGCTGCGGGGGGTGTTTCATGAAGTAGGAAGAAGGCGATATCAGCGCACCCCCGATTCCTCTCTCCTTCGCGAGTTTTACACATCTGATGGCGTCTATTACAACGCCAGCGGAATTCGGTGAATCTTCAACCGAGAGCCGAAGTTCGAGATCCATGGGGACGTCTCCGAAATGCCTCCCCTCTATGCGTATGAAGCCTATCTTGTTGTCGTTCTGCCAAGGAACGTAATCACTCGGCCCTATGTGTATGTGCTCATCCTTGAACCTCTTGGGCATTTGCGATTGAACGGCTTCGGTCTTCGAAATCTTTTTGGATTTAAGTCTCGTTCTTTCGATCATGTTCAAGAAGTCCGTATTTCCTCCCGTATTAAGCTGGTAAGTGCGATCGATCTTCATCCCCCGGTCCGCAAACAATTTGGTTAAGACCCTGTGGACGATTGTTGACCCGATCTGGGATTTTATGTCGTCTCCTACAACAGGAACTTTCGCTTCCTTGAACTTCTTTTCCCACTCGGGATCGGATGCGATGAAAGCGGGCATGCAGTTCACGAAAGCGCAATTCGCTTTTATAACGCAGTCAGCATAAAATTTTGTGGCTTCCTCGCTTCCAACAGGCATGTAATTTATGAGAACGTCCACTTCCTTTTCCTTCAGAATTTTAACAACATCCACCGGTTTTTCCCCCGAAACCCTGAACGCCTTGTCTTCCGGGAACTCCTCCATGTGATTTGCTACCCCGTCCAAGGTTGGACCTCTCATCACGGTAATGCCCAGCTTAGGGACGTCTTTTTGAAAAACTTTCGTGCAGTTCGGCTTCGCGAAAATCGCCTCGCTCAGGTCTTTTCCGACCTTCCGTGAATCCACATCGAAGACAGCAACAGGCTTTATATCCGATACCCTGTAACCTCCTAAAACATTGTGCATCAATCCCGGAACCAGTTCGTTATTCGAGTTTATGTTTTTGTAATAAAACAGTCCCTGGATTAAGGAAGAAGCACAGTTCCCCACTCCTGCGATCGCGATTTTTATTTCCTTCGCCATAATAACCAAGTATTTTGTCTATGTAAAATATTTGGTGTCAACTATTTAAATGTTTTATGTCTACAAAGTAAATAGATAACATGCCGTTGAAAAAACTCAAGAGGAAAAACACCTTCGAATGTCTCTGGCCTTATGTGCTCAGGATACTGAAGGACAAGCCCTCGCATGCGTACGTCCTGAGGGACGAGGTCAAAAGGAGGTTCGGTTTCAGACCAGGGAACGTGACCGCTTATTTCGTCCTCTACTCGCTCAAAAAGAAAGGGTACGTTGAAAAGAAAAAAGAGGGGAGGAGGAAGGTATACAGTATAACTCCAAAGGGAAAAGAACTGCTCAAAAAAGCGATGGGTTTTTATTCGGAAAGGGCAAAACTTCTCAGGTAATACTGTACATATTTAAAATTTGATTACAAGAATTTCCTATCAGGGTGTTTTTATGGAAAGGGGGACTTTAAGGTTGAAAGTGGGGCTCGCCGAGATGCTGAAAGGCGGCGTGATAATGGACGTTGTCAATGTTAAACAGGCGAAAATCGCTGAGAAATCAGGAGCGGTCTCCGTAATGGTTCTGGAAAGGGTTCCCGCTGACATAAGGAAGGCCGGTGGCGTTGCTAGAATGGCTGATCCTAATAAAATAAAGGAAATTATGAAGGCAGTCTCTATCCCTGTTATGGCGAAGGTTCGAATAGGTCATTTCGCAGAGGCCCAGATACTCGAATCAATAGGCGTGGACTACATAGACGAGAGCGAAGTGCTAACGCCCGCTGACGGCGAATCCCATATCGACAAGTTCAAATTCAAAACCCCGTTCGTTTGCGGAGCCCGGAATCTCGGAGAAGCATTAAGAAGGATTTCCGAGGGAGCCGCCCTAATTCGGACGAAAGGTGAGCCGGGGACAGGGAACATAGTCGAGGCCGTCAGGCACATGAAACTCGTGAACAGCGAAATCAAAAGGATGACCACCCTGAAAACCAAACATCTCAGTAACGAAGCTAAAAACATACGAGTTCCGCTGGAAGTTGTCAAGCTAGTTTTCAAAACCGGGAAGATTCCCGTCCCGAATTTCGCAGCGGGCGGCATCGCAACCCCAGCCGACGCTTCCCTGATGATGCAGCTGGGAGCGGAGTCGATATTCGTGGGATCGGGTGTGTTCAAATCCACCGACCCCCTGAGGCGTGCGAAAGCGATAGTGGACGCGGTCACGTATTTTGACAAGCCCGATGTATTAGCGAAAGTGTCAAGCGGGCTCGGCGAGGCTATGAGAGGAATAGATATTTCTACAATGGATGAAAAGGATTACATGCAGACGAGGAGCAGGTAGAGTATGATCCTCGGAATCCTTGGCCTTCAGGGCGATTTCTACGCTCACAAGAAGATGGGAGAAAAATTAGGGATAGAAACCATAATAGTTAGAAGCCCGGAGGATTTTGAAAAGATCGACGGTCTGATAATACCGGGAGGCGAGAGCACGACCATAACGAAACTCCTCTTCAGATACAATCTTACAAACTCTTTGAAAAAATTTCACAAAGAAGGCAAACCCATTTTCGGGACGTGCGCAGGCATGGTCCTGCTCGCAAAAAAAATCGACAACCACCCCGGCCAGTTCAGCTTCGGTTTCATCGACATTTCCGTGAAGAGAAACGCCTACGGAAGGCAGATAGACAGCTTCGAGGAAGATGTTTCTATACCCATAATCGGGAAGAAGCCGTTCCATGGGGTTTTCATACGCGCGCCGAAGATTTCGAGGGTAGGGAAAAGCGTCGAGTCCCTCGCAAAGCACAATTCAGACCACATTCTCGCGAGAGAAGGCAACATCCTGGTCGGGTCATTCCACCCGGAACTAACCGAGGATGTTCGTATATATGAGTATTTTATGGAAATGGTGAAGCAAACTAAACCCTGACCCTTCCCCTTCTTTTAGTCAGATAGACAAGCGAAACTACCAATAGAATCCCGAATATCACGAACCCTGCGATGTGCATGTAAGGAAGCTGAGGCAAGGCTGTGGAAGCTCCGGGGGTTCCTAACGTCTTTTCCGCGATCATGTCCGCCCCTTCCCTAGCGGCCATCGGCATCGTGGCAAAGGAGGAAGCGAACGCGCTTCTGAGGAAATCGAGACCAACAATAGCTATCCCTAGGGCCGATATCCCGAGCATTATCCAAATCTTCTTGTCCTCGGGG
The DNA here is from genome assembly GCA_965552715.1 of uncultured archaeon. GTDB lineage: Archaea > Aenigmatarchaeota > Aenigmatarchaeia > QMZP01 > QMZT01 > JAZGEG01. The sequence goes on from CBEVTC010000053.1 coordinate 3,638, forward strand.
TGGAGGATGTCCCTTCCCTTTTTCGTGAGCTCGTAATACTTCCATTTATACCCCTCATCCATCTGCTCGATCAGGCCCACGGAAACAAGGTTGTCCAGGTGTTCCTTGATCGTGGAGACCGACATACCGGACTGCTTGGAAAGCTCGCTGAGCGTTTTTCTTCGCCTGTCGAGCGATTTCAAGATATCAACTCTCGTCTTCGAGGCGAGTGTCTTGAACACTTCCTTGTCCAGAGTGATCTTTTCCTCAGTCATTGTCCTCATCCCAAGACCGCTGCCTGAATATTTTGAATCCCGAAAAAAGTCAACACAAATATCACTAAAAGAACGATCCCGACAGCGATTAATTTATTCAAAATATCACCTGTTGATTTATAATTCTAATCGCTGTTTTTAATACCTTTCCATTTCTTTCGGTTTTGGCCGAAATAAAGCCTTTTTGTTTCGGTTGTATTCGGATCTGTCTCTTGGCATATTAAGAATTCGAAAGGGGATATTTATTGTTAACTTGATTTTAAGCTTTGTTTTTTTCTCCTTTTCCTTTGACTCTTGATGATGCTTCTTTGTTTTTTGGTATTTCTCATAAATCACACCTCCCTCAATAGAATTTACCTCCCCTGCTTTTTTCTACCTCGATCTTCTTTATTTTCAAACAATATTTACAATAAAAATATATTTCATAACCATCCCATATAGGATCACCACCTTTATCTAAAAGATGTGTAAATTCATGTTTACATTCCATGTTCAAACCTCCCTCAAAACCAGATTCCCGTCCTTCTCGAATGACCAATCTACTTCCTGGTCTTTCTGTGCTTTGATCCTAACCTTTCCTTTTCTTGTAGTGGAATGGGAGCATATAATGTTGGACAGCAGCTCCCAGAACCATCGCTATGTATATGACTATCCAGATTACTATGAATATAAGAATGATCACGAGGAAGACCATGCTTATAGCGAGTATGTGGGGAAGGAGAAGGAAGAATATTATGATCGCTAATACGAGGGCTATTACAGCTATCAAAGCAACCCCGCTCAATTTTAGGAAGTGTTTCTTCCTTTCGAACAGCATAATAAATCTATGATTTCAGTATTAAATAATTAAACTGATCTGTTATTTTCCGCAGGGGTTTTGCGTGTTTTTCAAGGAATTCGGCGTAATCCTTCCTCCTTGGGATTTGAACGCCGTTTTTTTCGAGGAGTTCAATCACCTCTTTGATTTCGTAGGCCTTCTGGTCGAGAAAGATCCCTTGCCTTTTGAAGAAGTTGTAAAGGGCCTTCAGTTCCGGCTGCGTGTAAAAGATAATCGCCTTCTTGTTGTTTATACCTAGCAATCGAGTGAGCGAGCCTCTTCTTGTTCGGAATCCCAAACGTTCCGCCACATTCTCCAGTACATCGAAATTTATGGTGTATTCGCTGTGTTCGTAAACCCTGATCCTTCTGGGGGGTTTCGAGGAGTGTTCACAAACGAAAACCTTCCCGCCCTCTTTGAGCATATTCGCCGCCTTCTCCAGGAACTTGACAGC
>CBEVTC010000054.1:0-4994 GCA_965552715.1 uncultured archaeon
GGTCCTGAGATTTGTGTCAGAGAAGTGATAGATGTTAAAATAAACGATTCTGAACTTTTGAAGAAATGCCCCACGTTATAAAATCTTCATTTACTTTCTCTCCACTTCTTCACGATCTCAGGGTTCTCGATCGCTTCCTTGAATTTCAGAAGGCCTTCTTTTATCTGGTCTGTATGTATCCCGGAATAGGCGAGCCTTATGTATTCCCTGTCTTCGCCATCGATCTTGGTTCCGAAGTGGTTTCTCGTGCAGAACGAAACGCCTGTGGTCTCTATTATGAACTTTCTGAACTCTTCGACATCACCGAAACCGAGGTCTTTCATCGCATCGGTGACGTCGGGGAATAGATAAAAGGTGGAATTCGGTTTTATGACCTTAATGCCTCTTATGCTTTCGAGTATCCCGCAGGCCACGTCTCTTCTCTCGCGGAGGGTTTCTAGTATTTCCTTTGATTCTTTGTGACAGTGCTTCAGCGCCTCCACGGCGCCCCACTGTATGAAATGGTTTGAGCAGGACTCATCGTTCACGTTGAGCCTGTTTATCTCCTTTATCATCCATTCAGGCCCTATAGCCGCTCCCAGCCTCCAGCCCGTCATGGCGAATTTCTTGGAGAACGTGTAGAGGATAAGCGTTCGTTCGAACATTCCGGGAAAAGATGCTATACTTTTTTGTTTGCCGGAATAGCATATGTCGAAGTAGGCTTCATCGCTCAGGACAATTAGATCGTGTTTAACGCAGAGTTCCGCTATGTTTTTCATCTCTTCTTCGTCGGCCCCGGCCCCTATGGGGTTGTGGTAATTATTGAAGACCAAAATCTTTGTTTTCGGGGTTATGGATTTTTCGATGGTTTCCACGTCAATCTCAAACCCGTTTTCACCGACCTTAAAACCGTAAGGCTTCAGGACTCCGCCGTGGAATTCTATCTGTGACTCGTATATAGGATAACCCGGGTTCGGATAAAGAACCTCATCCCCGGGGTTCATGAAAGCCAGTATGAACTTCGCTATTACAGGCTTCCCTCCGGGCTGGATGGAAACGTTCTCCTTCGTGAGCTTCAAACCCCTCAGTTTCCCTTCTTCTTTTGCCACGGCTTCTCTGAGCTCGGATATCCCCGCGCTTGGGCAATACCCCGTCTTCCCTTCCTCCATCGCCCTTTCCGTGGCCTTGATTATTCTGGAAGGCGTCCGGATGTTAATGTCCCCCAAATGGAAGGGGTATATCTTCTTGCCCTTTGAAACGAGTTCGCGGACCTCGGCAGAAACGGCAAAGGCGGTTTCCGTTCCGAGATTTTTCATCCTTTCTGCTATTCTCAAGAAATCACCTTTTCTTTCGTTTCATCACGTCTTCTATTGCCTTTATTATATCCGTGCTTTTCAGGTTGAATTCAGCCATGAGTTCATCGGGTTCTCCGGATTCCCCGAAACGGTCGAGAACGCCCACACGCCTGATCGGGACAGGATAGTTTTCAACAATAACCTCTGCTATCGCAGAACCGAACCCTCCTGCTGTCTGGTGTTCTTCAGCGGTGACAATCCCACCGGTTTCCTTCGCTGCCTTCACTATCTCTTTTTCATCAATAGGTTTAACAGTGTGCATGTTCACGACCCTCACGTCGATTTTCTTCTTTTCTAGTTCCTTTGCTGCGATTAAAGCCTCGTAAACCATCGGGCCGCAGGCGAAGACAGTTATGTCTTTCCCGAACCTGTAAGTTTCGGCTTTCCCGAACTTGAAAGGGGTTTTTTCCGTGGTGATTGCAGGGACTTTATCCCTTCCGAACCTCAACATGATGGGTCCGTGGATTTTGGAAGCTTCAATAGTTGCTTTTTTGGTTTCGAGGTAATCTGCAGGGATGACGACTTTCATGTTGGGCAAAACCCTCGTAAGCGCTATTTCCTCGAGCGACTGGTGCGTCGCACCGTCAGGTCCGACCGAAACTCCTCCGTGAGCCCCGCCAATCTTGACGTTAAAGTCGCCGTAGGCAACTGTCGTTCTCATCTGATCCCAGGCTCGACCAGTGCAGAAAACGCCGTACGTGCTCACGTATGGGATCTTGCCCACGGCGGCGAGACCTGCTGCGATTCCCATCATATCCTGCTCTGCGATTCCCACCGAAACGAACCTCTCCGGGTATTTGTCTGCGAACCACTGGGCACGGGTGGAATCGGAAAGGTCCGCGCACAGGACAACGATATCCTTGTTTTTCTTTCCCATTTCCACTAAGCCGTGTCCGTAACCATTCCTTGTTGGAATCTTTTCAACTTCGCCGTAAAGATTCTCAACCAAATGCATTTTCGGGTTCAATTTTGATTTCATCCGCACTCACCAAGACATTTTAGAGCTATTTTCTTCTGATCATCATCCGGAGACTTACCGTGCCATTCCGCTTTATGCTCCATGAAGTCAACACCTTTCCCTTTCACGGTGTCCGCAAGTATGACCGTGGGCTTCCCCTTGACTTTATTTGCCTGTTCGAAAGCCTTTATCAATTTTTCAATATTATGACCGTCAACCTTTATGACATTCCATCCGAAAGCCTTCCACTTATCTTCAAGCGGTTCTATGTTCATCACATCCTTTGTAAAGCCGTCTATCTGCAGGCCGTTAACGTCAACTATGCCGCAAAGGTTGTCGAGTTTGTAATGCGCCCCCGACATCGCGGCCTCCCATATCTGGCCTTCCTGCTGTTCACCGTCCCCCATCAGGCAGTAAACCCGCTGTTTTCGATGGTCCATCTTGAATCCAATCGCCATACCCACCGATATCGAAAGCCCTTGTCCAAGGGAACCGCATGAAATCTCGAGATACGGGAGCTTTTTCCTGTCCGGATGCCCCTGAAGCCTTGAGCCGAGCTTTCTCAGCGTGAGCAGTTCATCCGGGTGGAAATACCCCCTTCTGGCGAGAGCAGAATAGAGAACCGGGCAAACGTGGCCTTTGGAGAGAACGAACCTGTCGCGATCCTCCCACTCGTGATTTTTAGGATCGTGTTCCATCACGTTGAAAAATAGAGCCGTAACGATTTCCACCGAAGAAAGCGCTCCCCCCGGATGGCCTGACCCGGCTGCATGCGTCATGTTTATTATGTCATGCCTCATCTGATGCGCAATCTTTTTCATATCATCACTTCCGTGCTTCATATTATCACTTTCGTATAATCAACAAGATACAATAATTCATTTTGAGATTTAAATTTATGCTTTTATTTTGTTTTAATCAAATAATAATATGAAACCTAACTTCGCTAAAAGACGGAAGAAACTGAGAAACCTGATGGGTGAGAAGGGGTTAGACGCGGTTTTGACATCGAACCATGGTGACATTTTCTACTACACGGGTTACGCCGGGCTCAGGGAAGATCGCATTTTCATGGTTTTCCCTGCCGGCGGGGAGCCGAAACTAATCGTGACCCCCCTGGAGAACGAAGCTCCCCTGAAATACAAGAACGCCGTCTTTATGAACAATGTAAAGGATTTTCTGGATCAGGTAAAATCTTTCAGAAAACTTGGCTACGATGAGAAATACCTAAGCGTCCTTCTTTTCAAGGGAATCGATAAACTGAACGTAAAGCTCGAGCCCGTGGGGAAGATGCTCGGGATTCCGAGGATAGTGAAGGAAGCGAATGAAATCGATCAGATCAAAAGGGCGATAAGTATAACGAAAAAAGTTTTCGGAAAAACCGGGAGCGGGATGATCGGAAAGAGCGAAAAGGAGATATCAAACGAGATAGACATAGGGTTCAGGAAACAGGGCGTAACGAACGCGTTCGAGAATATCGTCTCTTCCGGTCCGCAGGGCGTTTTCGTACATCACAAGCCGAACGAAAGGGTGATCAAAAAGAAGGACAGCGTGCTGATCGATATAGGCTGCAGGTTCAACATGTACTGTTCCGATATCGCGAGGGTCTTTTTCAAAAAACTGGACAACAAAAAACGGAAGATATACGAGGATGTGAAAATTATACACAATGAGATAATTGATAACATCAGGGCAGGAGCGAAATACAAGGACATTGAAAGCCTGCAGGAAAAGCTCTTCGAAAGTAAAGGTTACAGGGTCTTCCACAACTTCGGTCACGACGTGGGTTTGTCAGTACAGGATCCCGTGAGCAATATACTTAACAAGAATGAGGTCCTGACCGTGGAGCCCGGAATTTACATAAAGAATTTAGGTGGGTTTAGGATAGAGGATATGGTTTTGGTTAAAAAGGGGAAAGCCGAAGTTCTTTCGAAGTCTATACCTGTTTTTTAATTTATGCAGTAGGTTCAACGGTCTCGTGTGGTTCTATAGGTGTTTCTTCCTCTGAAACCGGAAGTGATATGTGCTTGATTATTACTATGTCGCCCATGCATTCGACCATGGGAAATGGTATGATTACGCCTTTCTTGCTTCCGAGCATTTTTGAAATATACGACTCCTTTGCAGCTCTTACCACAAGCGAACGGATCTTGAATCTCTTGAGATCGCACTCCACATCCTCTACTTTCCCACAGAACATTCCTTTGTTTGTGAAAACATCCTTTCCGTACGTATCGGAAACGCTTGAAACTTTTATCGCCATACACCCACCTCGTTATTTAATTCAACGAAAACCTTTTAATTTGATATAAATTTATAATCTATATTTATAAAGTTTAGTGTAGCATGCTGGGTATGAGCTGGGTTGGCCGAGTGGTTAAGGCGCAGTGGCTTTTTGAGAAATCAATGGCCGCGCAAGGTTGCTAACCCTGTATCCGAAAGGATGCGCAGGTTCGAAAGCGAAAGAAGCAGGTTTCACCTGCTTCGCTCGAAACTCCTGCACCCAGCGCTTTTCTTATTATATCGTCTCGCATTGTTCTTTGACCAAAGGAATATACACGCATTCGTTGTCACACGCCTCTATACATTCCTGGAAAGTATAACAAGAAGGGTTAATCTCATCGCCCGTTAAGCATCTATAACCAGGACAGCTATCAGAAGCAAAACTGTAACAGAATCCACCACAGTTATAACAATTAGAC
>CBEVTC010000055.1:0-4905 GCA_965552715.1 uncultured archaeon
AAGAACACCTCTTATAATATAATTATATTTTCTTATAGTAAATGAATTAGTTTTCTGGATCGAACAAGATGGTTTGTTTCGCCTCCTCTTTCTTCACAAGTTCCTTTCCCTCTTTTTTCGGTCTCTCCGTTTTTCCGGGTATTTTAATCAGCCTTTCCATCACCTCTTCATTTTTCCCTTCCACGAGCAGTTCGAATAGGTTCTCGAATATTTTCGGGTCGAGTCCTGATGTCCTGAGATTTTCCATCAGGATATTCCTGCCCATCTCCTCAACCGAAAGCTTGTGTTCTTCAAGCGTTTTTGTTGGGAATTTCTTCTCTTCTCTTCCCCTTTTGAATGACAGAATCAGTTTCTCCCCGAATTTCATCTCTATCTCGTTAACGAGCGTGTCTTTCGTTCCTTTCAGATTGAGCCTCACTATGGGTTTCTTTTCCGGGTTCTCTTGGGCAATCCCTTTCAGTTCGTTTTCGATTGCCTCGATTCCCCCTTTCTCGAACGTTCTGTAATAGACTTTCCTCTGGTTTTCCAGGTCGACCCAGCATATCCTCGTCCCGTTCTTGTCGATCACTTTCGATAATTTCAGGTTTTCATTCGCTTTCATCCGGTCGCGCAGGGAGGTCTCCACGATCCAGAACCCCTTTGATTTTTCAGATTCTTCCTTAAGCTGGGTCGGGATGAGGGAACCCGTTAACAGGAACGGTTTTCCTGCGTATTCTTCCGATTTCGCCTCGTGTATGTGGCCGTTGACATACAAATCGAATCCTTTCGGGATCTTGCCGAGGTCGAGTGTGTGCGTGGCATAAAGGAATTCGGTTATGGACTGGTGGAGGAGGAGTATGTTGAAACAGCCGTGTTCGGGCTTCGGGTTCCATTCGGATATCACGCTCTCCGCGTATTGATCCGGAACGCCGGACATTCCATGTATCGCTATCCTCTCCCCGCCCTTCTCGAATATCACGCCGTTGCGGTGGAGGTAAATCAGGAAACCCGCCTTTTCAAGTGCTTCCACGGGATTAAGCAAACCCTTCGTCCTCCGTTCGTGGGTCCCGTGTATTGCGACGATCGGGATCCCCATGAGAGCGATCTCAGAGATTTTCGATTTATCTTTCCCTATCCCCTGCATGAGTCTCACGTTGTTCTGCGTTAACAGGGGTTTGATCATCAGTTCCATTGCCTTCGTCAGGGTCTCGGCATCCGGGTTTCGCGTGTCGAACAGGTCGCCCCCGAAAATGATAAGATCGCAACCGAGAGATTTTTCGATAGCTTCACCGAACGCCTCGTAAGCGTCCTCCGCCCGTTCAGTCCCTGCCCCGAAGCCGAAGTGAAAGTCTGAAAGAATCGCAATCCTCATGGATATAAAATTGGGGAAAGGTAATAAAAATGGCAAGGAATTTAAAGATTTTGGTGCAAATAAGGATATGGCAAAAGATAAATATGGAAAGGCTGGCACGGAAGGGAAAACAGGCAATCCTAGCGGTTACCAAGAACCTAAAGTTGTAAAAAATTTATACGATTTTTTTCAGAAAATGGAAGCTGAAAATAAGAGATCTATAGCATACGCAACTCAGAGCAAGGAAGGCCCAGAAGCAGCGAATTTCGTGCTTAAAAGAAAATTCCATAGTTTTTGTGACAATACAAAAGAATAAGTTCTATTTAGGGAATATTTTTAGGGTCAAATTTAAAAATCCTCATGCTAAAAAAATAAAATGTCAGGCATAATCGGGGTATTTTCTGTTGACGGGAAGAACGTAACGGATGATCTATTCTACGGCTTGAGCGCTCTGCAGCACAGGGGCGAGGGGGGTTGCGGGATAAGCATCAACGATGGGAAATATTTCCACACCCTGACAAGGGACGGGCTTGTTTACTATTTTCTTAAAGACAAGCTGGAAAATCTGAGAAAAATAAGGCCTTATATAGGGATAGGACATACCCTTTATGAAACAACGGGCGGTTTACAGCCCGTAGAGCAGTGGGGCGATCAGAACGTTAACATCTCGCTCGCAATGGACGGCGTGCTTCTCGGATTCGGGGAGAAAAAACACGACAGTGTAATGCGCACGCTTTTCTTGGATTACCTCAAGGAAACAGGGAATTTCTATTCCGCTGTTGAAATGGTGATGAAGAAGCTTGACGGCAGAGGCCCTTATAACGTGGTGATAGCCGCGAGGAAGGGAGGAAAGCTCTACCTGATAGCCTTCAGGGATCCTAAGGGCATAAAACCCCTGTGTCTGGGCAAAAAGGACGGCATGCACATAATAGCATCCGAGACCAAGGCTCTCGATATCATAGAGGCTGATTTCGTAAAGGATGTTGAACCGGGAGAGATAATCATAATAACGAAAGACGGCATGGAATCAAGAATCCTTAAAAAGGATAAGCATGCCCATTGTGCGTTTGAATGGGTGTACTTCGCTGACCCGACATCTGCCATCGAAGGCAAGAATGTGTATATTGTCAGGAAAACACTCGGAAATAAGCTCGCTGAAAGATATCCACTTGATGTTGATGTCGTGATGGCGTCGCCTGACTCCGGAAGAGGGGTAGCGATCGGCTATCAGCAGGGTCTTTGCAGAATTAAAAACACCTTCATACCGTTTGAAGAAGCCTCCATAAAGAACCCGGGAGCGAAGAGGACGTTCCAGGTTGAGAACCCGAAGGAAAGGATGATGGCCGCCAGGGTCAAGTTCTTCATAAACAAGGACATCGTAAAGGGCAAAAAAGTTGCCTGCGGGGATGATTCCATCGTCAGGGGAACGGTGTTCAGGGACGGGATGGTTTACAAGCTAAGGAACGCAGGAGCCTCCGAAATAATACCAGTGATATCATGTCCGCCATTAGCTCACCCTTGCATAAAAGACCCGAGGGGCAAAACCTTCGCTGCTCAGGGAATGACGGGGTCCGTGGAGGAGATAGGGAAAAAGGTGGCAAAAAAACTCAACGTGGAACGTGTCTGTTACCCGACTATAAAGGAACTTGACGAGTCTATCGGGCATTCGGATACGTGCAAGGCCTGCTTTGACGGGGTATACCCGATCAAGAAAAAGTTCATCTTCTTTGACATCGACCAAGATAAGAAGAACATCGCATTCTACATAAACAAAAGCAAATCGGCCAAGAAGAAGCGAAAATAATGCTTTAAAAGTTTATCCTCTAATTTCTAAACGTTATGAGCGAAGAACTAGCCATCGGTAAATTTATTCCAATGGAAAATCTCAAAAGCTTCATATACGAGGTCTGTAAGATAATGAAATATAATTCTGATCATATAGAGGTAAATGAAATAAACGGCGAATACAAAGTAATATTCCCAGATGGTTGTGAAGCAGGGAAAAATGTTCTTGCAGAAATGTTAAGGAAAGTAAGAGCCTGATTTTAAATATTTTCCATCCATTCTATCTCAACATCATCCGTTCTCCATCTCGAGTCCACATCTTTCGAAACTTTGCGTCCTGGTTTGTGAGCGAGTATCCCTGTCCACGCGATCATTCCGCCATTATCTCCTGCGAATTCTTTAGGAACCGTTTCGGACTTCGCTCCCCTCTCTTTCGCCATGGTCCCGAGCATCTCCTGCAAACGTTCGTTAGCAGCGACTCCTCCCGTGAGCAAGATTTCATCCTTCCCCAGATGGGCGAGCGCCCGTTCGGTCACCTCGGCCAGCATTGAGAAAAAGACCTCCTGGATCGAGAAACAGAGGTTTTCAAGGGGTTCGCCTCTTTCGTGTTTCTGGATGCACGAAGTCAATATCCCGGAGAAAGACAAATCCATCCCCTTGACGACATAAGGCAGGTCTACCCACTTCCCCTTCTTCGCGAGCTGCTCGATTTTCGGCGCTTGAGGAAAATCCAAACCAACCGAGCGGCCGAACTTGTCGAGCGCGTTCCCTATCCCCATGTCCATGCATTCCCCGAACACGCGATAACGACCCTCGGAAAACGAGATTATCTGTGTGTTCCCCCCGGACACGTAAACCACGACAGGGTCTTTGAACCCCGAAGTCAGGCGGCCGATCTCTATGTGCGCAACGCAGTGGTTCACCCCGATCAGGGGTTTCCCGTGTTTTTCAGCGAGGTTCGTCGCGAGTTCCAGTCCCTTGTAAAGGCAGGGAGGAAGACCAGGCCCGCGGGAATACGCTATAATATCTATGTCTTCCATTTTCAATCCTGCTTTTTCCAGGGCTGCTTTCAGAACTTCGTCTTTTGTTTTTTCGTGATGCTTCCCTGCGTCCATGGGGATGATCCCCCAGCCCTTCTTCGGCTTGTAAACGGATTTCTTGTTAGCAAGGATTTCCCCCTTTTCATCACAGATTCCTATTCCGAAGGTGTGAGCTGTGCTCTCGATCCCTAGGCATATCATAAAACCACTGTTTAATTAATTCCGCCAATATTTTTAAAAACCACAAATCGAATAGTTTGGTATGGTTAAAGTTTTGCTTATAGGCAATGGAGCGCGGGAGCATTCAATCGCTGAAGCCATTCGCAAGTCTCCCCAGAATCCCGAGTTGTTTTCCTACATGAAATCCAACAACCCCGGGATTAAATCGCTTTCTAAGCAATGCGAGATTGGTGAATACGACGATCTGGCGAAAGTAAAGGAATTCGCGAACCAGATAAAGCCTGATTTCTGCGTTGTTGGGCCCGAAGCCCCGCTCGACTTCGGTGTGGTTGATTCGCTGGCGAGAATCGGGGTTCCTTCCGTGGGTCCTACAAAGGAGCTGGCGAAGCTCGAAACATCGAAATCGTTCACCCGGCTGCTCATGGAGAAGTATAAAATACCCGGTTTGCCGGAATTCAGGGTATTCACGAACATGGAAGAGGTGAAAGACTTCCTGAACTCGCTCGATTCGTTCGTGGTGAAGCCCGATGGATTGACAGGAGGGAAGGGAGTGATGGTCCATGGAGAGCA
>CBEVTC010000056.1:0-4800 GCA_965552715.1 uncultured archaeon
CTTCAATCGTTTTCTCGAATATCGGTTTGTTTGAGGCGATCTCCTCTATTAAAACCAGAACCCTTTCCGTTCCGTTGACCACGAAGTACCCCCCGGGATCCGTTGGGTCTTCCCCTGCTTTTATGAGTTTCTCGTCATCAATGCCGGAAAGCGTGCATATCTTTGATTTAACCATTACGGGCAGGTCCCCCACGTGGACCTTCTCGGATTTTTCCTGAACCCCGCTGAATATGGGGGTTATCTTCACGAATATCGGAGCCATGTAGTTCAGATTACGAATCCTCGCCTCATTCGGGTATATCGTTCTCGTTGACCCGTCTGCTTCGTGTACCATGGGGTTTCCCAGACTGATCTCGCCGAATTTGATTTTAAGGTCGCTTTTGTCCTGCGCAATCTTTATCGTTCCAACCTCGTTTATTATCTTCTGCAGACCGAAATCAATGAAATGGTTGAATGATTCTATCTGATATCTGACCCATTCCCTTTCCTCTCCGAAACCCCCAACAAGCGCAACAATCATAATTCCCACCAAACATTAAGACTGAACAACAACCCTGTAGTAAACGGATTTCCCGGCGACTTCCGAAGTTCTCTTTATCTCCAGTACATCCCCTACCTTCGCCTCTATCTTTTTCACAACAGGGTCCAAGTCAAAGATTTTAGGCAGCTTGTCCTCGTTTATGTTAAACTTTTCAAAAACTTCCTTTTTTTCCTCATCAGAAAGAACTCTGAACTCCGGGACTAGCGTATGCTCCAAAATATTTATGTGACCACCCTTAACTCTCAAGGCTTAGCAGCCGATCGGAGTTAATACCGACAGGTTAATTAATTATATATCAGATGTCAGATATAAGTTAAATACATTACACCAACCTTTAAAAGCTTTTTGGTGCGAGAAGCTTTGCTCCTAAAGTCATAATTTGAGACTACATTAGGAGCAGGGAGCTGTTTTTGGGGGCAGGAGAAGTGGTGGATGGGCCCGACGGGTCTCGAACCCGCGACACCCAGGTGGCTTCTTGTTCTGTCATCCCACCCCCGAAAGGGCAGTAAACACGCTTTTAACAGACCAATTAAAAGCCTCACCATCACGTTCGCTAGCGAACGCGCTCTGGTGCTCTACCAACTGAGCTACGGGCCCATCTAGCGAAGGACGCAGGCTTCGCCTACGTCAACTTGCTACGCCCTGGCCGAGAGTTTCGGGCGACACGGATGGTATCCGTGTCAATCGCCTTTTGAACTCGGGTCATGGGAGTGACAGTCCCATATGCTAAGTCCAACAGACGCATATCTTCGATATGCGTCAATCGTTAAACCACTACACCACCAGGGCAAGGATTTCGAAAGACAGCCTAGACGATAAATCCAAGCTGTCAATTATTTCTTAATCATATTCAATATTTATAAATTTAACAGAAACAAGAGTGAGCAGCGATCTGGGTTTCCCCCTTGTTCAGGAGTAATGCCCAGACCGTCGGGAAGTTTAACTTCTGTGTTCGAAATGGGAACAGGTGAACCTTCCCACTTTGGCCGCTCGATAAATTTATTGTGAACTGCTATTTATAAGCTTTATGCCTAGGAACTAAACACTGTAAGGCCAAGTTGGTTTATCCGTTTTTAACGTCCAATCTTTTCCCTGATTGTTGTTACTTCCGTTTTCCTTCCAGTTCAGTTCATTTCGGGTCATCTATAGTCTCCTGTATTGGCCGATTGGAACCAGACCGGAGAAGTTATCCGGTCTATTGGAGCAATATAATAGCGATTGCTATAATGAGTCCTAGAAGGTACAACTTGCTTTCAAGTTTCGCGATGTCTATCCTCATGAGACCCCACTTTAAAAATTAATATGTATGCAAACTTATTTAAACTTTTCGTGTAGCAGATCTTGACTTTTTCTAGAACGGGAAAATGTACATTAAGAACGAGAGAGTCATGGTTATGGGGAAAATGACATAAGGGTGGCCGAACATCTTGAAACTACTATAAATTCTGTTTTCATAAAGTACGAATTCACTTCCCCTTCCCAGCATCACTCCAGCAAGAAGGGTGAATATGCCTACAAAAGCTATGGATATGAATCCCCACAAAATGATGGTTTTGGAAACGCTTGCCTGGAACTCAAACAAAAGCAAACATATACAGAATGCATGATAAAGAAGGTTTATTGTTCCGTTCTTTACCTCGTATTTCGAATGCAGAAATCTTTTCCAGCCCAGGACAATTGCCTCCGGTATGAGAAATGTACATATAAAAATGAAGATTGTGAGGTCCGGCATTAGCATTATTTAATTATTGTGTTTTTACCGTAATAAATATTCTGGACGTCCTATTCGCTAAAAATAGAAATCCCGGGAGTGAGATTTGAACTCACGACCTATCAAGCTATTGGTTTCGATGTTTTAAAAATGTAAATTCTGGGGTTAATAGCTCTCCTTGTTCGAGAATTCCTTCGAATATCACCCATTTTACGTCATAATCGCTCTTTGTCTTGTATTCACTTGTTGTGGCGTACTCGCTCTCAATTTGATAATCACTAAGAGAAATGGTTTCCTCTTTTCTTTTCTTATATTTTTCATCGCCTTTGATGTATTCCTTTTCAGGCTTGATTGTTATTTCAGCGCTGACCAGTTTCTCTTCCTCACGGAACTTAGAAGGTGTAAGTGTGCTCGCCTCGAAAATCCAAGTGACCTTTCCTGTCAAAGCATCCAAAACGTAAAAACGACAGTCAGTTGAACCGAAAAACACTTTTCCTTTTGATATCGCAGGGTTGCACCAGTTTATGTTAGCGGTTTTGAACTTCCAGACCTCTTTGCCGGTTCTGGCATTAAGGCAATAAAAATAATTGTCAGCAGAACCGAAGTAGATGTTGCGCCTGAACTCTACGGGTGCACAGCCTACTCTGTCTCCGCATTTAAACCTCCAGATTTCCTTGCCTGTTTTAAAATCCAAAGCGTAGAAATTGGAATCATGAGAACCTATGAATACCTTTCCATCATATACGCATCCTGTCTGATCAACACCGTGACCCGTTTTGAACCTCCATATCTCTTTGCCTGTCTCACAATCAACGGTATAAACGTTCTGGTCGAAAGAACCGAATACTATTACACCTTTTTCTATTGCAAATCTCTTATCGCCGAAAACGTTACCACCGGTTTTGAAACGCCACACAAGCTTCCCGTCCTTAGCATTGAGACAATATAGATAGCCATCATAGCATCCGAAAATTACCGTGTTTTTATAAATGCTGCTTGCTGAGGAAATGATATCGCCGGCCTTGAACCTCCACACTTCCTTTCCGGTTTCTGCATTTACGGCATAGAAACTGTTGTCTTCGCAGCCACCAAAATATACAAAACCCTTGTGGTAAGTGGGACTGCTCCAGTTCCTTCTGCCCGTTCCAAATCTCCATATCTCTTTCCCGGTGTTCTTATCCAGGCAGTAAAGGAAGCCGTCATAAGAGGTTATGAAAAGGCTATCTCTATGGATCTCCGGGCCAGGATTAACTATGACTCCTCCTGTTTTGAATCGCCAGATTTCCTTGCCGGTCTCTTCATCCACAGCATAAACGTTAAAATCGCAGCATCCGAAATACACTATCCCATCCCTGATAATGGGGGCTGATTTAAGTGATCCACCGTATTCGTAGAACCATAATCTTCGTGACAGGTCTTTCTTTATTTCGAAGTCAGAGAGTTCCATTTCGAGATTTCCAAATCCGGTTTCAAAACCTTCGAACCCGATATCCATGATTCAGAATTCGTGAAAAGTTTTAAAAATTCGCTTTCCGTGGGGTACGGGATTTACATTTTAAAAATCGATAGATATCGAACCTAAAAAAAGAAAACCATCCCGGGAGGTGGAATAAAGTAACATGGTGTGACTTTCCCTCAATTAAATATTCGTCTAAATCACGTACATTCGGCAAAGGAATTCATAGTAATTAACGGGTTATTTCCTTTATCTCTTCCCTTATATTATTCTTCTTAAATCCCTCGCCGTTTATTTTTTGGAGGGCAAGTTTGGCCGCCTTTACTCCGCTTAAGAACATCCCCCCGAAGACAGGGCCCATTCTCGGCAGGCCGTGGACGCCGTTTGCGGCCATTCCGGCCACAATCAGATTGGGATAAATCTCTTTTGTATTCTGAACCGTTGCCAATTCCGCTTTTTCAATCCACATGCTTCCTTCCTTTCCGACAAACTCTTTCAGTCCAATCTTTTCAGAAACCACCCTTGCAACATCAGCATTGTGACCTGTGGCATCGATGATTACTTTGGCTTCCAAGGCAAGCGGGTCAACACAATTGGCGGTTAAATGAGCAACTTGGGTCCAGTTGATTACAACCCCCTTCAAACCGTCTTCCCTGTAAACAACATCCTGAACCTGGACAGAGTTAAACATCTTTGCTCCGTATTCAAATGCCAGAGACAGCAGTTTCGAACTGACGTAATAACTGTCTGCGGTGTACACAGTCCCTTCCTTTTTGAGCTTAATGCCAAATGATTCGAGTAACAGATTTGCAGGCTCCTCTATGACCATTTTTGGGAACAACATTCCTCCCTGCCACATCCCTCCTCCGGCTTTAATGTCTTTTTCAATAATCAAGGTTTTTACACCTTCTCTTGCCAGCATCATTGCAGCTGTCGTTCCACAAGGTCCTGCGCCAACAACAATGACATCACTCTTCGCATACTCCAAAAAGTCGTTCATAAAACCTTTAACTATGGTCTTGGTAACCTCAGATTCTTTTAATTCGTTTTTTACCATATCTCATCACCCCTATATTATTTTAAAATTTTACA
>CBEVTC010000057.1:0-4507 GCA_965552715.1 uncultured archaeon
GTTAAACCGGAGAACGTCATCTTCGTGGGGGACTGGCCCGAGCGCGATATCATGGGAGCGAAAGCGCTCGGGATGAAAACGGCTTTCGCTAAATACGGGAACCAGGAAAAAACCAAAAAACACGGGGCGGACTACGAGCTCGATGAGATTGAGGATTTGCTTAAGATAGTGTGATGTTATGGAACTGGAAGAGGCCATTCGAAGGAGAAGGAGCGTCCGTTCGTATCAGGACAAGCCCGTGGAGGACGAGAAGATCGAGAAAATCCTAGAGGCTGCTCACTGGGCGCCGTCCGCGGGAAACCTCCAGTCAGTGGAATACATTGTTGTGAAGGACAGGGAAACGAAGGAGAGGCTCTCTCATGCTAGTTACGGGCAGGCGCAGCCCAGCGATGCCCCTGTAAACATCGTGGTGTGCTGTAATTTTTCGAAAATCGCACATTACGGGGGAAGAGGAAAGGATTTGTATTCTCTGCAGGAGAGCGGGGCGTGCATACAGAATCTGATGCTGACCGCGCATTCTTTGGGGCTCGGGACGTGCTGGGTCGGGGCGTTCAGCGAAGAGAAAGCGAGGGAAGTTCTGGGGGTTCCGGAAAACGTGAGACCGGTGGGGATAATAACATTAGGGTATCCAAACGAAAGTCCCAGGTCTTCCAGAATGAATCTTAAATCAATCGTCTTCAGGGAAAAATACGGATAGTCAGTCAATGAATTCCTTTCTTACTCCCTCATTTTTACTACTTAATGCTTATAAAATTAATGGTTAATTTCTATTCATGGCGATTCCCATAGTTAATAAATACAGGAAGGACGTGAAAAATCTTATTCAGGTTTACGGTAAAATAAGGGGAACCTCTGTCAAAGCATCTCATGATAGTTCTATATTGGATAAAACCCTCCAAGATTCATCATACATATCCCCACGTCTTTTAAGAAGGTTAAAACTAAAAAAGCTGGCTTCGTTCATGGCGGACTCAATTGTTAATGAAAATTATAGCCGTGGAATTGTAAACGGATACCTCCCGTTTACGGATTTGCATAATCTGGTCAGACTTCACCAAGAAAAGTTGATCCGCCCGCCTAAAAACACTTTGCAGGCGATTTACCATTTGATAGATGTTTCTGTTTCACCCACAGAAGAATCGAGGTATAATTTGCATCGTATTGCCCCAGGTTTTATGACGCATGCCTTAAACGCTGTAAAAGAATTAGATATGTCATCTCAGTTTGATACAGGATATATTGACAAGCTTATTAAAAGAGCCCAAGAGATCAAAGATGAAGGAGTTGTGAAAGTCTTTGAAAAAATAAAAGGAGAAATCTTATTATACAATAATGCTGATGAAATTGCTGATTCTTCGTCAACTCAGAATATTCATGATTGAATAAATTTCTTCTCTATCTTCTTCACGCCAGGTATATAAGCTATCCTCTCCTCTATCTCGTGCATTATGTGGCTGTAGGACTCGTCATCTTTCGGGATCTCGAGAAGAAGGGTAACAACCCCCTTCTTGAACTTCACATCCTGAACTATCCCGAGCGTCACAATATCCTTCCCGTGCTTCGGGTCCATGACGTGGCGCAGGCGTGAACGGAGTATGCTTTCGTTGAGGTCCTCCGGTTTCGCCAGGTCGTGTTTCTCTTCGTAGTTCCTTATCGCGGATTTGAGGGCATCGATTGCGAGAACTGAACAATGAATCTTCATGGGCGGGAGACCCCCCAAGGCTTTCGTGACGTCCTTGAATTCGAGCTTCTTCACCTTATCGATTGTCTTCCCCTTCACCATCTCGGTCATTATGCTTGTCGTCGCTATATTCGCGGCGCAGCCGTATGACTTGAACTTTATGTCCTTGATCACGTGGGTTTTCGGATCGATTTTAAGGTAAAGGCTGATCATGTCGCCACAGGCGAGGGAACCCTCCATGACCTTCGCGTCCGCGTTCTTTATCTCCCCCACGTTTTTCGGATGGGTGAAATGTTTCATGACTTTTTTCGTGTACATGCAAACTCCTTGGATAAACTATAACAATTTTGTATATATAGATTAGCTTATATTTAAAGATATAACAGTGTTATATTTCTAAACCTTTTAAGCCAAAAAATCGAATATTATCACGGTCCGATATGCTTCCGAAACTCACGGTCGACCCCCTGATCTTAACGAAGGAAAACGAAGTTGTTCTGGTCAAAAGGAAGTTCGATCCCTTCGCTGGTTACTACGCCCTCCCGGGAGGATTCGTGGAGTACGGAGAAACCGTCGAAGAAGCCTGCGTGCGCGAAGCCCTCGAGGAAACCGGTCTGAAGGTCGAGATAGAAAAAATAATCGGGGTTTATTCGGACCCGAAACGCGATCCCAGAGGGCATGTGATTTCGATTGTTTTCTTGTGTAAACAAATCGGAGGGGAACTGGCGAAAGAAACGAAAGAAACCAGGGAAGCGAAATCCTTCGCCAGGCAAGAATTGAAGAAAACCAGGCTCGCCTTCGATCACGAGAAAATTCTGAAAGACGCAGGAGTGATTTGAATCTTTATAAAGATTTAATATCTTATAAATTTACAGGAGATAAAATGAAAAAATATTTGACCTTTGGACTGGTTATAGCCTTGGTATTTTCAATGGGATTGGTATTGGCAGCAAAACCGGATTTTCAGGCAGCAACAGTACATAACCCTGTGACACAAGAGGCGAAGAACACGGTGACGATTCCTTCAACAGCTATCGAGGTTGCTCCAGACATATTCTACCTTGGAACAGCAATTGATAAAGGAAGGGTTGTAGAAGGATACGCTTTCGTTGACTACAAGGAAGGGTTCGGAAAGCCAACTTGCAACAATAATGGGATTTGTGAACCAGAATTAGGAGAGAAAAAAAGTTGTTCAGATTGCAGAAGCGGAGGAAATGGAGAGACAGATACCAGCAATTGCTATGGTTTCCTAGCAAAGGGAGCGAAGTGGAAAAGTGTTGAAGATTACATGGTTGACCCAACAAATATAAGAGGACTAGGTAAGTCATTCGTTAGAAACAACATAGCATCTGACATAAGCAAGTGGGAAACAGCAGCAAATTGGGATATCCTTGGTGATGAAATTACAGGAACCGTTGATGGGGCAGACACTGAAAGCCCAGATAACAAGAACGAGGTGTATTTCGCAGATGTTAAATACAGTGGTGCTATCGCAATTACAATTGTATGGGGAATTTTCAGCGGACCTCCTTGGGCAAGAGAATTGGTAGAATGGGATCAGGTGTATGACGATGTGGACTTTGACTGGTCTGCGACAGGAGAAGCAGGCAAGATGGACTTTGAGAACATCGCCACGCACGAACTAGGACACAGTGTTGGACTAGACGACCTCTACGATTCTAAATGCTCAGAAATGACAATGTATGGCTACGCGGGCTACGGTGAAACAAAGAAAAGAACTTTAGAAGATGGAGACAGAACAGGAGTAAAGAAACTTTACAGTTAATTGAACTGAAAATGCCAAACTTCCTTTTTTCTTTTTAATTTTTATTAATCCTACCTTTAATCTATTCATATGAAACATTTCATCTCCCTCACGAGCGATTTCGGGGTTGGGACGCAAGGGATCGGGTTAATGCATGCTGTAGCGCTTGACATATGCCCGGAATGCGAGGTAATCGATCTCAGGCACGATTACGGGAGGACTGAGATTGCGATAAACATGGGGAACTTCTCGGAAAAATTCGGAACGAAACTTAGGGATGAGATAAAGATAAGGAAGTTATAAATTTTCGAAAATTTCTCCTACAATCGACGTATAACATTAAGTTAATCTTATAAAGGTATTTGGTACGTTTATTTCTTTAAGGGGTTTTCTGATGAATAACGTTATTGAAATCAGGATACACGGGAGAGGAGGCCAGGGAGCAGTAACAGCCGCGGAGTTGATCGCGGTCTCCGCCTTCAAGGACGGGAAGTTCAGCCAGGCCTTCCCGAAGTTCGGTCCGGAAAGAAGGGGCTCGCCTGTCGAATCTTTCTGCAGGATTTCGAAAGAGTTCATAAACCTGAGGACTGAAGTCTACACCCCGGACCACGTAATAGTTCTGGATGATTCCCTCCCGAAGGTCGTGGACATAACGGAAGGTTTGTCGAGCAAGGGGATAATACTGATGAATTCCGACAGAAAGAGGAGGTTCAACAATTACGACGTGTACAACGTGGACGCGAACAAGATCGCGATGGAAATTATAGGGAGAAGGATAATCAACACCATAATGCTGGGCGCGTTCGCAAAGGCAACGAACCTGATTTCCATGAAAAGCCTGATCGAATCGATAAAAGAAAGGTTCGATGGGGAGATGAAGAAGAAGAACGTTCTCGCCGTGAAGAGGGCGTACAAGGAGACGGGAGCATGACGGAGAAAAAGGTGAGCAAGGCGGGGATAACTTCAAGACCGACAACAAGCCTGAAGAAATCCGGATGGAGAACGTCCAGGCCGGTTGTCACGGAGAAGTGCACTGGATGCGGGATATGCGTGATGTATTG
>CBEVTC010000058.1:0-4161 GCA_965552715.1 uncultured archaeon
TCAAAAACCCCTTGGTATATTTCAGCTATTCTTCCGCAATTTTCCCTCTTGAGATTAATAGCACTTATTTCTGGGGGCAGTGGTACGACGGAGAGGATTTTTGATTGCATACATTCAGAAATAAACTCCTCCCCGAAATCTATTTCTTCAAGTAAATCCCCAGATGCTTTCGATTTCGCCTCTGTTAAAACAGGCAGGCATCTCACAGTTTTGTTATGTTTTTGTAAACAGGAAGTTAACATGTTATTTCCATACATATACCCTTCTGCAGATTCAACAAGTAACACAAAATAGGCCAACATTTCAGAATCTGCTCCAGAACTCAAACCTTTCTGGGAATTAATATCCTTTACATTCTCGTTGAAAGATTTAAACAACATCCTCCCCGCGTTTTTTAAGGAAAGTCCTATGTAAAGACCCTGTTTTATAAGATCGTCCTCCGGAACCTCTGAAAGAAGTTCCTTGACCTTGTCCCAATCGCAATCCATGTTTTTCAGTAAAAATAATTTTTCCTCCTCTATACTTGGTAATTCCTGATATTCAATATTACTGCAGGCATATCTGTAGTAATCTAAATCAGAAGGCTCCATACCTTCCGGCAAATAGGTTCCACCAGCAGATTCCAGAAACTCAGCAAAATCATCAACCAATTTTAAAAACTCTTGGGTTCTTACGTTTTGGGCATTTATGAAAAAATAGTAGTAGAGTGAACCGAGAATTAAAACAAGCATGATCAAGCCGATGATTATGCCCTTCCTCATATTATTAATTCATTTCCGACCCCTTAAATATGCCCAAAATCGTATTTTAATTCAAATCTCCCAAATACGTTATATGAATCTTGAAACTTACGATCTGTTTTCGAGGCAGATACCGTTCCTCGGGGTGAAGAGGCAGGAGATACTATCGAAAAAGAAAGTGGTAGTTGTAGGGGCGGGAGGACTCGGATCCTCGGTGAGCTCGATGCTGGTCAGGGCGGGTATAGGTTTTGTCAGGATAATAGACCGCGATTTGGTCGAGGAATCGAACCTCCACAGGATGGTTTTGTTCGAGAGGAAGGACATAGGGAAGTCGAAAGCTTTCGTGCTGAAGGAAAAACTAAACGATATAAACCCCGAGTGCAGGGTCCAGGACATGACAGAAAATCTTAACAAAAACAATGCGGAAAAACTGCTCGCGGGTTTTGACGTGGTTGTCGACTGCACGGACAACATGGATTCCCGATACGTGATAAACAAGTTCTGCATAAAAAACCGCGTTCCCTGGGTTTACGGCAGCGCTATCAAGGACGAGGGGATTTCCTCCACGTTCGCCTCCTCAGGGAAGCCCTGTTTCTCGTGTTTATACCCGAGAAACCCCAAACCGGGTTCAATCCCGGTGTGCAACGTTGAGGGCGTAATATCGCCGATAATCGGTATGATCGCCTCATGGGAAACGATGGAGGTCATTAAAATTTTAACCGGCTTATCCGAACCCAATTATTCGAAACTGTTAAGGATTACGCTTAAAAAACCAAAGTTCGAGTTTCTGAATATAATGGCGAAAAGGGAATGCGAGGTGTGCGGATGAGAGAGGTTATAATCATAAAATACGGAGAGCTCTGGCTGAAATCGGAACCAGTCCGGAGGAGATTCATCAAACAGCTGGCGGAGAATATAAGAAGAATGCTTAAAGCGGAGAAAATCACCTTCCATCTCGAAAGATCAAGGGACATGCTGATCCTTGAAACGAAGAGCGAGAAAGCGAATGAAGTCCTGAAAAGGGTTTTCGGAATTTCCTGGTTCACGAAGGCGAAAGAAACGAAATCCGACATGGAATCGATAGAGAAAGCTTCCCTTGAAATCGCGAAAAGGATAAAGCCAAACGAGACATTCGCTATCCGTGCGAGCAGGAGCGACAAGTCCGCGAAATTCACCAGCAGGGATATCGAGGAAAGGATCGGTGGGAAGATCAAAAGGAAAGTGAACCTATCGAACCCCGATTTCACGGTATTCGTTGAGGTGAAAACCTCGGAATCCTACGTCTATTACGAGAAGATCAGGGGCTTGGGGGGCCTGCCTTACGGCGTGAGCGGGAGGGTCCTGTCGCTCATTTCAGGGGGGATCGATTCCCCTGTTGCGAGTTGGATGCTGATGAAGAGAGGTTGCGAAACAGATTTCATCTATTTTCATCCGGAGATTTTCACCGGAAGGAAAAGCTTGGAAAATGTAAAGAAA
This sequence comes from uncultured archaeon, assembly GCA_965552715.1. GTDB lineage: Archaea > Aenigmatarchaeota > Aenigmatarchaeia > QMZP01 > QMZT01 > JAZGEG01. Next base: position 2,217 of record CBEVTC010000058.1, read on the forward strand.
GTGGTCAAAAAACTCGTGGAATATTCACCTAGGGGAATGAATTTATACGTCGTCCCGTTCAGCGAGATACAGAAATCCGTGGTCGAGAATTGCGAAAGGCGAATGACGTGCGTTCTATGCAGGCGTTCGATGTACAGGACAGCCCAAACACTCGTGGGTAAAACAAAGGGGAAAGCTTTGGTGACAGGGGAGAATCTCGCGCAGGTAGCTTCTCAAACGCTGGACAATCTTTTTGCGGAAAGCGATGTCCTGCGAATACCCATATTCAGACCTCTGATAGGAATGGATAAAGAAGAGGTGATTTCACTGGCCAAAAAAATAGGGACCTACGAACTTTCGATAGAGATGGGATGTTGCTCTTTGTCGCCGAAAAAGCCTTCAACCAAAGCCAAACTAAACATTGTTATTGGCGAGGAAAAGAGGATAAAGAACCTTGATAAATTAATCAAGAAGTCGATTGAAAATTCAGAGAGGGTGGTGGTTTAGTGTACTACACGTTCAAGATATGCAAATCTGGGGGATTCGAGGTTATCCCAAAGGGGAACATCAGTCTGGACCTTTTTAAGCTCGCTGAAAAATTCGAAAACGTGAAAGTGAAGACGAAGGTGATACTCGTTGTCGAGGTTGATGAGGTCAGAACAAGCATTTACCCTTCCGGAAAAATTCTGCTTCGTGACTGCGATGAAGACAAGGCTCAGGGAATCGCCGCGAAACTTTACAACATGATCAAAAATGAGGTGGCGAAATGAAGAGTTCGCTTTTCATCGGGAGGTTCCAGCCTTTCCACAACGGGCATCTGAAGGTGATAAAGGACATACTGGGAGAGAACGAAACTATAACGATAGTGGTGTGCGGACCGGAAAAACCAAACGAAAAGAACCCGTTTTCCTTCGGGGAAAGGGAAGAGATGCTAAAGAAGGTTTTCGATAACGGGGGAGTTCGCTACGAAATACGCAAAATCCCTGACGTGAACGATGATGATGAATGGAGCGAGAAAATTCGAAAGCTCGGGGGATTCGACGTCGCTTATTCCCGGAACCTCTGGACGATCCGGTGTCTGAAAAAGATCGGAATTCCCGTTAAGAAACACAAGTTCTACATGAGATGGAAGAACTGCGGGCGTGTAATTCGTGAGAGAATCCTCAAAGGGAAAGAATGGAAGAACCTCGTCCCTGAAGAGGTTTACGAATACTTAAAGAAAATTAAGGGAGAAGAAAGGATCAGGAAACTAGGATGATTTTTCAATCTTGCCTTCCTTGTCTATTTCTTTCATTCTAATCCTTGTCGAGGAAATCGGCTGTTTGTCCTTCGCCAGAACCATCCTTATCTTGACTATTTCCAGGGGTTTCAGGCTGAAATCCTCCCTCAGAACGTTTATCCCCCTCGCGCCTGGAAGCGTCCTCTCGCTGACCACTATTGCCTCTATCCCGATTTTTTTGTCGAGAACCTCATTACCGAAAAACTTATCCAATTTCGTTATTTCGTAACGATTTCTTGAGATTTTATTTGAATTCAGAAATTTTATCAGGTTCTTTTTTCTATCCCCGAAACTCTTCACGCCCTCCTTCCTCTTCCTGAGAACGTAATCATCGCTCGTTACCCCTATGTAGCAGAATTCAGAGACAGCGAAAGCTTTCTTGATGAGCGCCTCGTGCCCCTTATGCAGAGGAACATCGAACGTCCCCCCGAAACAGGCTTTCTTGTAGTTGTATTGCGCACACATAAAAAATCTTTAACAATTCTTAATTTAAATAAATGAATCAATATATAATCGAATTTCTTCAAAAGGAGGTTCTCTCATGAAGATCACGTGGTTTGGGCATGCCAGTTTTAAGATCGAGACCTCAGGGAAGATAATCTACATAGACCCCTACGTTCTCCCGAAAGGAGCCCCGCTTGCAAACATAATACTCATAACGCACGAGCACTACGACCACTGCGACCC
>CBEVTC010000059.1:0-4116 GCA_965552715.1 uncultured archaeon
TTTATTTTTTGCCTTCTTTCCGGTTTCTAATGCCCCGCAGAACGATTCCATAGATCTGTTCGTTTCGTGAATGTAAGGATTCAGGTCAGCGTACTTCACGAGCGTGGGTATGATTTTCAGGACCTCTTTCTTTACGTTTCCCCCGATCTCTTTCATCTCGGGGAGCGGGTGGGAAAGGAGTTTGCGTATCATGTGTTCAAGCGAGCGGGCGTTCACCGTCATCCCGAGGTTCGTCAGGGTCGCAGCAGGGAGGACATACCTAACGATATCGCAAGCCCTCGCTTTCGAGACGTTTTCGTATATTTTTTCATCCATCCCTTTAGGTTTCGGGTTTTTCTTTCGAAAGTGATTGATCATTTTAGGCATGATCTCTAAGTAAAGATCGAACAGACTTTCGCACGTTTTTTTGTAAACTCCCCCGAATTCAGATTTCGTAACGTTCTCAGGTTTGTAATACTTGTTCCTGTCGAAGATCTGGTAGCGGGTGGACTTCTCTGTAAAGGAGGCGAGCCTGGTGTCTTCTATCGCTTTCGTAGCGAGTATCGAGACGTTCTCAAGAGCCACGCTCGCGACCGCGTGCTCCGCCACGCTGGAATGTCCGTAACCCACGACCCATTTCTCATGAAAATTTTTTGCTTTCTCCTTCGCTTCCGCGTAGTCGATCCCTTTATCCGAATACACGCTAACGAGTTCGCCGATGTCGAGTTCCTTACTCTTGATCAGTTTCAGGAGGTTCTCCCTGAAACTCAGCGGGCTCCGGGAGACGTAAGCGAAGAGAACGGCGACTACCTCGGGCGGGAGGTTCTTGATAACGTAAACATCGCTGTCCACATTCGAAACATGGTTTTCCAGAACCGCAATGTCTTCCTTCGAGAACATGTTACCAACCCACACAAAAGATTTACCTCCAAATTTTATAAATATTGCAGGCCTTAACGAATAAAAAAACTACATATAAGTTATAAACAACTAAAGGTTGATATCGATGGAGAAAATTCTTAAAAAAGATATGCTGACATCTTATCTCTCATTACAAGAAGCCATGTGCTCTTATTTGGATTACAAACTCGATATAGGATATAATCTTTCGTTAAATCATAAAAGTTCATCGTCATCTTCTAGTGAATTATCTTTGGTGGAAAGTATGTTGGGAGAAAAAATCCCTCCCCAGTTTGTACCTGAAGTAGAATTTAAACTTAATAAAGAGGGAAAACCAGCAACAGACGAAGAAATAACAAATGCTATAGGAAAATATTTCAAAATAATGAATTTTCGTTTGTACGAATGCAAAAAAGAAAAAAATGGAAATAGTATGAATATTATAGCAACAAATAAGGACGGGACACTTGCGATTAATGTATCTAATCTTCCAGATAACAGTTCCATTTTTGTTGGTGTATATCGGAGTAACACAGTTAAAGATTTTGTTCCTATTATCTCTGAATTAACAGAAATTTAAAATAGGATTCTAATTATTATACATCTTAGGGCGATTTTATGGAAAATTACGACGTCATAATAATAGGGGCTGGATCCGCTGGTTACGCTGCGGGCATATACGCGACGAGATTCGGTTTGCGTGCACTCCTTATAGGGAAGGAGCCCGGAGGGCAGGTCAACGAGGCGTACGAGGTGGACAACTATCCCGGTTTCCTGAACATCAGCGGGATCGACCTCATGACAAAGTTCAAGGAACACGCGGAGAAGCTCGGGGCAGAACTCGTTGTTTCAGAAGCGATTGATGTCGGGAAGAAAGGTGAGAATTTCGTTGTCAAAACGAAAGATAAGGAATACGAAGGCAAATCGGTCATATTCGCTACTGGTTCGAAAAAGAGGAAGCTCGGCCTTCCGAATGAGAAGGAACTGACTGGGAAAGGGGTCGCTTACTGCGCGACCTGCGACGCGATGTTCTTCAAAGACAGGGTTGTTGGTGTGATTGGCGGAGGGAACGCCGCTGTCAAATCCGCTTTGCTGCTCACGGAACATGCGAAAAAGGTTTACATGGTTTACAGGAAAACTAAAGAGGACATGCGTGCGATGCCTTACTGGATAAAAAAGGCAGAGGGAAACGGCAAGGTCGAAATGGTTTTCCAAGCGATACCAAAAGAGCTGAAAGGGAAGGACAAGCTTGAAAGCGTGGTTTTCGAACAAGAGGGGAAGGAAGTTGAGATCAAGATGGACGGGATTTTCGTGGAGATAGGCTGGCTCCCTGAGAACTCGCTTGCAGAAAAGCTAGAAGTTTCGCTTGATGAAAACGGGAAGATAAGGATATCGAAAGACATGTCAACCAATGTGGAAGGCGTGTTCGCTGCTGGAGATATCACGAACGGTTCGAACGGGATGGAGCAGATAGTCACTTCGTGTGCCGAAGGCTCGATAGCAGCGGAATCTGCCTACAATTACGTTAAAAAGTAGGTTCAACTGTCACACACTTTCTCATGTGAATTTCCTCGTATTTTTTGAAAGGTTCACCCAAACCAGAGCCGTTAATTTTAGTGAGATCTTCAGTAATCTTGAATATATGGTCCCCTGAAGGGCATTCAATTATGCTGCCTATCCTGGCTTTTTTGTGCTTTTCAAATTCAGCCATCACTTCATTTTTCCTGTTATCTTGTATCAGTTCATATACAATTTCTGGAATGTCTCCTTCCACCTTTTCGTAATTTTTTTTGGGCACGCAATCTTTATCAACTATGCAATCCTTTGGGCAGAGAAAGTAAATACTGCCAAAATAAGGATTTTTCCCTATCGTAATTGTCGGGTAGATGATCTTTGCGTTTTCCATAAATTTAAAATAGAATAAAGTTTCTTAAGCTTCAACCACATCAAGAAATGAATCAAGTAAGGTTAAGCCTGAGCATCCGCGGGTCTGAGTTTTTCTATCGCTTTTGACGCGTACTGAAAAATTTCATCATCTCTGTGTTCTTTCGCCTCTGTTTTTATCCCTTCAAAAAATTCTATTTTTGATGGAACCGGATCATTTCTGTCTTTTGACAAGAAATGATCTATCATCTCTTTAATGTTAACCTTATCATGTCCACTTTCTTGATAAAACATTCCTCCCATTAACTTGTAATCAAGAGGCGGGTTACATATTTCGGAAACAGTACCCGACACGGCTGTGTAGATTTTAGTTGATTTTTTATTCATTTAATCACTATCTATACAAATATGGAAAATTATAAATACTCACGTTACAATAAATAGTATTTCACTTGAATCCGTGTCAGGGTGATTGAATGGCTGAAAAGAAAATTGTTGATCCTTTTGAATCCTGTCAGAAACAACTGAAGAAGGCGATGGATGTTCTGAAGATGGGCGAGGATATTTACGAGATCCTGAAAGAACCGAAAGAATACCTCGAGGTTTCAGTTCCCGTGAGAATGGATAACGGGAAGGTCCGCGTGTTCCACGGTTATCGGGTTCACCACAACAACATCCGCGGTCCGTACAAGGGGGGCATACGCTTCCACCCGGACGTGAACGTTAACGAAGTTAAAGCCCTTGCGTTCTGGATGACCTGGAAGTGCGCTGTGGTCGATATTCCTTACGGCGGAGCTAAGGGAGGAGTGATATGCAACCCAAAAGAGATGTCGGAAGGGGAACTGGAAAGGCTCTCCAGGGGCTATGTACGTGCGCTTGGGGATTTCATAGGCCCGGATAAGGATATTCCCGCTCCTGACGTTTACACGAACCCCCAGATAATGGCGTGGATGATGTGCGAATTCTCGAAAAGAAAGGGGTACAACGTCCCCGGGGTGATAACAGGGAAACCGGTCGAGGTCTTCGGTTCGGAAGGGAGGAACGAGGCGACCGGGAACGGCCTCGCTTTTGTGACAAGGGAGGTTTTGAAATACCTGAAACTCAATCCTAAAAATATGACTGCTGCGATCCAGGGCTACGGGAACTTGGGGCATGTCGTTGCGGACAGGTATCTTGAGATGGGCGTAAAGGTCATAGCGGCCTCGGATTCGAAAGGAGCTATATACAATCCTGACGGCCTGAACCCTCACGAGATCCTCGTGCACAAAAAGAAAACGGGTAGCGTTGTGGGTTTGAGGGGAACCAAGAAGATAACGAACGAACGACTTCTCGAGATGAAATGTGATATACTTG
>CBEVTC010000060.1:0-4076 GCA_965552715.1 uncultured archaeon
TGTCTTTCAGAACGCATACTCAGATTTTAGTTTAAAATTTAAAAAATGTCCTTCATGCTGTTGACCCTCTTGTAATCGTCAAGGCTTCCTATGTCCTCCCAGAAATCCTTGAACTCGAAACCGAATATTTTAACCCCTTTCTTGAGCAATTCGGGTATGGTGTGGTCTGTGAGATTCACGACTCCTTTCGGTTTTTTAGGTATGTGTTCGAAAATCTCGGGCTCCAGGCAGAAGATCATCGTGCCCGCAGTGTGCTTGAAAACCGGCTTTTCCAAGAAATTCCGGATGGATTTGTCCTTGTTCAGGTTGTAAATCCCCCACTTTGATTTCTCCTCAAATTCGAACAGGGCAGCGGTTAGGATCCCTCCTTTCTTCTTGTGGGACTCTATGAATTTTTTCAGATTGAGTTTAGTGAGGTTGTCACCTCCTATCAGAATGAACGTTTCCTTCAGCTTGTCTTTTATCAGAGTTAAACAGCCCGCCGTCCCCAAGGGTTTCTTTTCTTCTGAGTATTCGATGTTGACACCGAATTTCCTTCCGTCTCCGAAATACTTGCGTATTTTATCCCCCATGTACTCTGTGGTGACTATCAAATCCGTGATCCCATAACCTTTCAGATAATTTATCACGTGTTCAAGGATGGGTTTTCCTTTTACCAGGAGCAAAGGTTTGGGGGTTTTATAAGTCAGCGGTCGCAACCTCGTTCCCTTCCCTCCACCCAGTATCACGGCTTTCATGGTTAAGAATTTGTTATATCGGATTTAAAAATTAGGTTATTTTACCTGCCTCTGGCTGAAAAGACCTTTTTGTAAAGGTTCCACGTCCTGATGAATTCGGCGTGCGGCCAGCCCAGGGGCAGTGTTATGTAAGCTATGCCCTTCTTGAACATAAGGTGTTTGCGGGCGTTCCTTATCATTATCATCCTGTCTTTCCTTAGGATTCCCGATTCCTTGAAATCCGTAATGTATTCCTCGAATTCCTTTACCGTTGAGACGTGTTCTGGAAGTTCGTATTTGTACGCTATATTCAAAACCCAGTTCATGTATTTATCCGCCTTTTTCCTGTTCTTTAGGTTTATGTAATGTCTGCATATCATGAGCGTGAAATGTGACCACGGTCCGTAACCTCCGTTATGCCTTCCCTCCCTCTTGGGGTATCTGCAGATCCCTCCCAATTCATTGTTCCAGAGTTCTTTCTCGATTCGCTTCACCGTTGACTTTACCCTCTTATCGTTGTCCGGAAGAAGTCCGAAATACGCGACTGCGTATTGTGAAACATCCGACTCGACCTTGACAGAACTCGATTCCCTCACCCTTATGTTTTTAATGAAGGATTTTATCCTGGAATTCCACATGTATTTCAACACATTCGCCCTTATTTTTTTTGAATATTCCATCCATTTTCCATGAGGGAGTTCGATCTTTTCAGCCAGTTCTGTCAGATCACTTAGCGCCGCACAGCAAGCGCAGTTTGCCCATATCTCCAAGCCTTCCTCTGTGGGCGGAAACTCGTGAATGGAATTCGGGGTGAAGACCAAACCCTTATCCTTGTAAATGTTCTCTACTATGTAATTGACCGCCTTCTTGATTCTCTTCCAATTTTTTCTTACAAAATCAAAATCCTGCGTCTGATTAGCATATTCAACGAAGGAGTGAAGTATAAGGCCTGTCCCGTCAATCTGTATTGGTTTGTAGGAGGCGTCTCTCCCTTCCGTGTCGTATCTCTGAGGGAACGCCCCGCTCCTCAGCTGCTCTCTAAAAACGAACTTCAAACCCCTCTTAGCGTTCTTGGCCAACCCGGCAGATAAGAAAGCGAGGATGCAGAACGAATGATCTCTTGGGTAGATATAAGGATACCTTTCACCTCTCGGCGTCGCCAAGCAACCTCCGTTCTTGAGCTGAACTCTCTTCAATATCTTGATCGAATTTTTGTAAAGCCTTTCCGCTTCTTTGAAATTCACTCCCATTTTAACAACCCCGCATTTTATAATTTTATTATATTTTCTTTTGTATAAATTTGTCAAGTTCAGAAAAACGGCATATAAATATGATGATGTACATAAAAAATTTAGATATGAGAATTTTTGAACACGCTCGGAAAGAGGGGAAGTGAATATGAGAATTGGTGCAATATCCTTTTGTTTTCCACCGTCTGTTGGTGGCCAAGAAAATCATATGGTTTGGCTATACCAAGAAATGACAAAAATGGGTCATTCTGTTTTCATGTTGACTGAAAAAGTTAAAAATCGCCCTTCTAGAAAAATATATAAAGGCATACAAGTAGATAGGGCAAAGGAATTAGATATATATTGGTTAGAAAGACAAAAAACCATCTCTTCTAAAAAGACACGCGAAAAAGTAGAGAATGCTATAAGAGTATGGGCAGAAAAAACGAGACCTGATATATTACACGCTCATAATTTGCATTACTTCTTTCCATATCATGCTGTTGCATGCGAAAAAATTTCTAAAGAATTAAAAATACCGCTGGTCTTAACCGCACATTGTGTATGGCCAAAAGAAAGCATATCTATAAACTTGATTAGAAAAATTGAATGGACGAGGATAATTGCTATAAGCAAATATGTAAAATCCACTTTAATAAAAATAGGTTTTCCTGGGAAAAAAATAGACGTAGTTTATAATGGGATTCCAGGAAATTTCAAACCCAGAAAGAAAAGAGAATTGAAATTGTTATACAGAAGGTATCCATGTCTTATTGATAAAAAAATCATTCTTCATCCTGCTAGAATAAGCATAACTAAGGGACAAAAATATTCAGTATTGGCAATTAAGAAGATAATAAAGGAGTTACCAGATTCTATCTTAGTCCTAACCGGTGCCAAGACCAAAACAGGTGGATCATATCCAAAACAGGTATTAAAAATGATAAAAAAATTCAAACTGAGTAATCATATTATTGTAGGAAACTTCAGTAATAAGGAAATGTCTTTGCTCTATTCTGCTGCAGATGTTATAATATATCCTAGAAGTAGGGTAAAAACAGATGAAGGTTTTGGATATGTAACATTAGAGGCAGGTCTTTCCAGCAAGCCAGTCATAGTGGCTAGGTCAGGCGCCTTACCAGAATTGATCAAAAATGGTTTCAATGGCTATGTTATCCCAAAGGGGGATTCAAATGCCTTGGCTAAAATGTGTATTAAATTGATAAAAAACCCGAAGCTAGCAAAAAGAATAGGTAAAAATTGTAGAAAATGGGCAAAAAACTTCACCGTTAGAAACATGGCAAGAAATACATTACATGCCTATAAAAAAGCTCTTAGAACTGTAAAAAATGAAGCTATCAAGAAATAAATCGGTGGTTTTATTTGAACAACTCCAAAACTACTTTGTTCCACCCCACAGGTCCCACGTCCTCAACCCTGTTGAATTTTCTCGAAGCGAATGAACCATCCGGTTTCTGAATAAGGTATGCTTTGTCTACCGCTTCCAACATCTCGAAATCGTTTTCCGAGTCCCCGAGTCCGTATGTTATGATTTTATTATATTTTTTCCTGTACAAGTCTGTCAGGATCTTCACCGCCTTCCCTTTGTCATTCCTCCCCGTGATGTGATAAAATATCCCGCCTTTCACGAAGTTCAATCCGTTTTGTTTTATTATTCTCGAAACTTCCTTCTCGTCCTCTTTATTAATGATCTTGAACGCTTCATCATATTCTCTCTTCTTCGCTAGCTCTGCCTGTTCCAAAGGGACGCCACAGTGCTCGCGAATCTCGCTGGGGCTCATGTCCCCGAAACCGACTACTTGAATCCCCCTCTTTTTTATTGATTCCAGGACTTTCCTCAATTTTTCATATTCGATTCCAAGCTTTATGACAAGATATTCTCCGTCAACATGATCGTATTTGAAATCGAAAGAGAAGTAGTTTTTGGGTATGAGTATCGCTCCGCCGTTCTCTACTATAAACGGATTTTCATTCCCAAGTTTCCTCCTGTACAACTCCGTTTCCTCCCTTGTTTTACTCGTGCAGAAAACGAGTGGGGTTTTGGTTTTTTTTATTAATTTCAGGGCGGGCAAAGCCTTATCGAAAGAATATTTCTTTGGGTCAAGCAGGG
>CBEVTC010000061.1:0-4068 GCA_965552715.1 uncultured archaeon
GGCGAACTCATCCCGGTTCCTTTCGATGTTGCACAAGAAGTTGGAATTCTCAGAAAGAAAATATCGGACATGATAAAAAACGGGAACAAAAAGGAAAGGATAATCGAATCCATCGTTTCCGAGTACCCTGTAACGAGGGACGTGGCGAACAAAATGCTGAAAACGATTGAAAAACAGATCAAATACGGATTCGTCCCCGACCACGAGAAAATCCTCATCGAGTACTGGGAGGATTACGTTGTTATACATTCGCTCTTCGGCTCGTTGGTGAACGAAACAATAGGAAGAGTACTATCAACGCTGCTCACGAACAAGCTCGGTTCCGTGGGTTTGCAGACGGACCCCTACAGGATCATAATAAAGCTCCCCGGTTACCAGTACAAAGACGTTCTCGACACTTTCAAAAAGATAGATCCTGAAACCATCCGGGGGATTCTCGAGATTACGCTCCCTGGCGGCGAGCTCTTCACTTGGAGGTTCATACATGTTGCACAGAGGTTAGGCATGATAGGAAGGCAGGCTGATTACGGGAAGGCTTACATACGAAAAATAATCGAAGTTTACTTTAAACTCCCACCGTACATCGAGGCCTTCAACGAAATCTTCCAGGAGAAGCTTGACGTTCCCAAAGCGAAAAAGACGTTGAAGGAAATAAAATCAGGGAAAATCAAGATTCACTTCAAACCAGGTTTATCCCCTCTGGGAGAATATGGCCTGAGCAAGCGATACGAAATAGTCGCTCCCGGAAAGCCTGACAAGGAGATACTTAAGGCCTTTGAAAAACGCCTGCTTTCGACAAAAATGGGTCTGATATGCATTAACTGTGGTGAGCTCTTGTTCTCAAGCAGCATAAAGAACTTGGCCGGAACCCTGAAGTGCAGGAAATGTTCTGCGAGGCTCATAGCTTACGTTCCTTATGCATATGTGATGGAAGCGGAAAAACTCGTAAAGAAATCACTGAAGGGCGGGAAGCTGACCAAGGAAGAGGAGAAATATCTTAATGAAATGCAGGATTCCGCAAGTCTGATACTAGCGCATGGAAAGGATGCGATCCTCGCCCTCGCTGGCCGGGGAGTCGGCGTAAAAACAGCCTCCAGAATCCTGAGAAAGGGAGTTAAGGGAAAAGACCTCCTGAAGGAGATCCTCGAAGCGGAAAAACAGTTCGCAAGAACGAAAAGGTTCTGGAAGAGGTGATTATCAACCCATCAGATCCTTAACGAATTTCTTTGCGTCGAATATCTCTATGTCCCCGTACTCCTGACCTAATCCTATGTAAAGAATCGGCTTTTTGACGGCATAACAAGCAGAAAGCATGCCGCCTCCCTTCTCGTTCACGTCGACCTTCGTGAATATCATGGCGTCTATTCCAACGGCTTCATCGAAGTTCCTCCCCTGTTCCACGAGGTCGTTCCCCGTCAGGGAATCCATCACGAGGATTTTCAGGTCGGGATTGTTAACCCTCACGATCTTTTTCAGCTCATCCATGAGGTTTCGGTTGGCATGAGACCGGCCGGCGGTATCCGCGAGGACAAAATCAATCCCCTTCGATTTCGCGTGCTCTTTTGCATCATAAACAACAGCGGCTGAGTCCGCCCCGTAATCGTGTTTTATCACCTTCAGCCCGAGCCTGTTCCCGTGGACATCGAGTTGCTCGATAGAGGCCGCTCGGAACGTGTCCCCCGCTGCCAATACAACCCTGAATTTCTTGTTGGTCAGGTATTTACCGAGTTTCGCGATCGATGTTGTTTTCCCGGAGCCGTTGAAACCGAGGAAAACGATGCAAACTGGCTTTTTCGTTTTCGCTAGTTTCTCCAGTTCTATCTCACCCTGATCGAATATTTCAACGAGAATTTTTTCGAGTGTGTTCCTCACTTCCCTTTCAATCTCTCCCCTCTTTAACTGCTTGCCAACGAGGTATTCCTTCATCTTAGTTTTCAGGAAGTCCATTGTTTCAAGGGAAACGTTTGCCTCTATAAGGCCGAGTTCCATCTCCTCGAAAAGGGAATCGATATCCTTTCCGGAAACCCCCCTTTCCAAAACCCTCCCTACAACCCTTTCCTTCAGGGTCGGCTTTTCCTCTTCCTCCTTTTTCGGCTTCCTTCTTAACCTCGCGAAAAAACCCCTCTTCTCCTCTTCCTTCGGGATTTCAGCCTTCTCTTCCTCTTTGGGCAGCTCCTCTGGTTTCTCCTCCAATTTCACTTTCTTTTCAGGCTTTACCTTTTTCTTGATCTTTGCGGGCTTGGGAATTTCCGGCTTTTTCTCCGGTTTCTTGATCTCTTTCTTTGGCTCGGGTTTTTCGATTGGCTTCTCCACTTCCTCTATCTTCTCAACCGGAGCTTCCGCTTCCTTCTTCCTGATCTTTTCGCTGAGCTTTTCGACCGATTCCGAAAGCTTTTTCTTGAGGAAACCGAACATAATAACCTTTTGAGGTCTTTACCTTTTTAACTTTTTCCATTCGTCCGTCTTCGCTTTTGGCTTGACCCCTGAAAGATAAGCGGCCTTCGTTATCGCGTGCGTCCCTACAGGAGAAGTAACGTAAATGAATATTATCAGGAACAACGCCTTGACTAAAATCAGGGAGTAAAAATTTTCGATCATCACACCCACCAGGATAAAAATAACTCCCCCCACGTTCACAACGGTCTGGGCGTGCGACCTGGTGTAAACATCCGGGAAGCGGACGAGCCCTAAAGATCCGATTATGGCGAAAATCCCCCCAATAAACATGAGTATCAGACCTATCATTCTCTCACCTATTCATGCATTTCTTTCCCTATTATGTATTTCGATACAGCGAGCGTCCCCAAAAAGGATAGCATTGCGTAAACAATCGCTATGTCAATTAACATATCATTGGCGTAATACAGTGAAACCAGAACTATTATGCCTATCACTAACGAATTTATGGTATCCGCAACCAGCACCCTGTCCGAAGGGGTCGGTCCTTTAGCCAACCTAACGAAACCGATGAAGACCGCGACCACAAGCAGGAACACCACGTATTCTATCATGTCAATCCCATATCCTCCTCAAAACCCTCTGAAACCTGGTTATCGCCTTGTGTCTGTCCTTTTTCATGTTAAGCCAGTGGATAAAAATCCTATTAGGTTCGGCTTCGAGCGTGAGCGTCCCCGGCATCATCGTTATCGAGTTCGAAAGAACGGTTATCCCCCAATCGTGCGTGTGCGAATGCGGGATCTCGATTATCCCCGGGTTTATCTTTCCCGTTAAAATTCGGTAGGAAACATCGAAAACATCGAGGATTTCATGGTAAACATAATAGGGGATGTAAAAAAGGAAAATGAAAAAACCCTTGACGTAACCCGTTGTCGCCTCCTTCAAAAAGAAGTAACCGAAAACCGCGGATATGACCGCTGAAATTACGCCACCTATCACTATATCCTCATAACTCATTCCGCCCAAGAGCACCCAGAAAATCCAGAGCAACAAAAAAAGCAAAATCGGACCCTTCATAATAATTAATTGGGATTTCGTTAATTAAGGTTTTATATCCTTCCTTCTGGTTTCGATAACATATCCACAATCCAAAGGGTCAATGGTTCCTTCGTAAAGTCCCCCGAATGTTTCTAAAAGTTCCCTGAGTCTGTCTCCCCCTCCATTTTCCATGAATACCTTCCTAGTCCTAGAAACTTCTCCGGAAACTCTCTCTAAAAATTCAAAAATCTCCCCCTTTCCCTGTTCATCCATTAAAGTTTTAAAAACATTTTTGTCACCAGTTTGTATGCTCCACGTTGCGAGCCCACCTGAAAAGGTCACAGTAACTTCTGATACTGTCCTCTGCCGGAATAAGGTAGTGTCGTACCCGCCATAACTGCCTGCAATTCCCAAACTTGATCTAATATATGGAACAGTCAAAATTCTGGATTCTTCTAATGCAAATGAGTCAGGCCTGACCATTTGCGCGATATCATGAGCTTCTTCTATAGAACCAGCTATTCCCAACTTCTCCCCGTGCTCTTCGATATAGTTGGCCGCCCAAGCCGATAGCATTTTTCCGTCCGATCTCATCAAAACACCTATTTTACGTAGGCCCGCTGCTATAGCAGT
>CBEVTC010000062.1:0-4029 GCA_965552715.1 uncultured archaeon
GAAAAGGGCCCTCGAAAAATCCGCTCCTGAGCTGCTTGAGAAAGAGGGGAAGGAAGAAGGAGTCCTCTCCGATCTTCCGGGAGCGAAGGAGGGGAAGGTGAAAACCAGGTTCGCCCCGTCCCCTACAGGCCCGCTTTCCATCGGTCAATTCATGCGCGCCGTTTTCCTGAGTCACGCCTACGCAAAGAAGTACAAGGGGAAGTTCATCGTCCGCGTTGAGGATACGGACGCCAAGAAGATCGAACCAAAGGCGTACGAATGGATCAAGGAAGATCTGCTTCGCATGGGCACGAAGTGGGATCTGTTCGTTCTCCAGTCCTACCGCCTCCCGTTTTACTACAAATTCGCGAAGGAAATGATTGAAAAAGGAGGAGCGTACGTATGTTCCTGCAGGCCAGAGGACTTCAAGAAATACAAGCTCTCGAAATCCGAATGCCCGTGCAGGACAAACGGAAAGGAGAAAAACCTAGAGCTATGGGATTACATGGTTTCAGGGAAACTGGAAGAGGGTTCTTCCGTTCTCCGCCTTAATGGGAAGATGAGCGATCCGAACCCGGTTTTGAGGGACCCCCGCTACTGAGAATAAACAAAACCTCTCACCCCCTGAAAGGCGAAAAGTTCTCAGTCTGGCCTCTGTACAACTTCGCCTGCACCGTGGATGACCATGACCTTCAGATCACGCACGTCTTCAGGGGGAAAGAGCATGAACACAACACGGCTGTGCAGAAAGCGATAGCGGATGTTTTCAAATGGGAATTCCCTAATGTGATAAACTTCGGCATGATCCGCTTTCCCGGGGAGAAGATTCACACGAGGGATATCAAAGAGATGATTTCCGAAGGAAAGGTGTCTGGATGGGACGACCCCCGATTGCCTACAATTCGTTCTCTCCTGAGAAGGGGTTTCCAGCCTGAAGCGATTCGAAATCTCGCCCTCCAGTGCGGACTGAGCAAGAATGACATAGAATTGAGCTGGGAAAACCTCGACACGCAGAACCGAAAGCTGATAGATCCGATAGCGAACCGCTACATGGTTGTGGTAGATCCCGTTAAACTTTCGATATATTCCGCTCCTGAAAAACGCGAAGTGTTCGAGCCTTTACACCCGGATTTCCCTAAAAGGGGAAAGAAAAAGATTCCCTTGGAACATTCGAAAATCTACATCTCCAAAGAAGATCATGAAAACTTCAAGGGAAAAATAATCCGTTTGAAGAACTTGTATAACGTAACGCTGGGAAGGAAACCGAGGTATACAGGGGATATCGTTATGAAAGACATGCAGAAAATCCAGTGGGTGAGCGAGCCGAACGTGAAGGTTCGGATAGTTAAGAAGGACGGGGCTCTTGAAGGTTTAGGCGAACCGGAACTAGCGAACCTGAAACCCAACATACTCATTCAAATGGAGAGGATCGGGTTCGGGAGGGTTGATTCTAATAACAGGAAAGAAATTGTGGTTTATTTTGCACATAAATAGAAATATAATACTGTTATATTTCAGCCAACTTACAACATCCCCAGCAATTCAAACAAACTAATCCCCTTCTTTTTCAGGGTCACGAAATTCGCTTTTTCGATCCCGGCCAAGGATTCCGCTTTTTCTTTCGCGTCCTGGATCGTCCCCACGGAATCGATCAATCCCAGATCTATCGCGTCCTTCCCTAAGAAAATGTCCCCTGAGATTATCTGGTCAACCTGGGATTCGGTGAGATCCCTGTTCTCCTTTATGTCATTCAGGAAGTAATCAAAGATTTCGGATGTTATGTATTCGAGTTTCGCTCTTTCTTCTTCCGTTAGGTTCCGGAAAGGCGTTCCTATGTCTTTTCGCTCGCCCGAAGTTATCTGCTCATAAGTGACTCCGTATTTCTCGAAAAGTTTGGAAAACTCGAGGTACGAGGCGGTCACGCCTATAGAACCCGTAAGGCTTAACGGATCGGCCATTATGTAATCGCAGGAGGAAGCAATCCAGTACGCCCCGGAAGCGGCGATGTCACCCATCCAGCACAACGTTGGTTTTTCCATGTTCTTGACCGCATACGCGATCTCCCTCGAAGCGACGACAGACCCTCCTGGTGAATTTATCTGGAAGAGAACGCCCCTTATGCTCGGGTTCTCTTCCACGCTCTTTATCATGGAAAAAACGTCGTCAGGGGTCACGGCCTCGATCAGGAAAGAAGGTGTGGAAGTGATCGTCCCGCGGATGTCTATGACCGCGATCTTGTTCCCGAAGGTGAATCCGGAAGAGAGCAAAGAAACAGCTATCAATATAACAACGATCCCCGCTCCGACACCAAGGCCGAGGAAGAATTTCCACCCGTCTTTCATAACAATCAGATAGATATATTACTTATATTCGTTATAAATATTATGCTCTCCAAAACCTTCTCCATTCAAACACGCGGGATGTTCGATCTCTTTGAGGTAACGGACAAAATCGAAAAAATCGTGAAGAATTCGAAAACCAAGGATGGTATGTGTTTCGTTTTCACCCCACACACGACCGCTTGTTTGATAATGAACGAGAGGGAGAGCGGGTTTCTGGAGGATTTCAGGAAAACTATCCTTAAACTCATCCCCAGGGAAGGCAATTACGCTCACAACAGGCTTGGGGAGGGGAACGCGAACGCCCATATAATATCCTCGATAATAAAGCCCTATCTCGTCCTCCCGGTCGAAAACTCCTCTCTGAACCTCGGGACATGGCAGAACTTGTTCTTTCTCGAGCTCGACGGGCCGAGGACAAGGAACGTGAGCGTTCGGATTTTCAAATGAGATCTATTCCTTTGACCAGAACCTTCCTCTCCGGTATCGCTCTCCCTATAACCCATGACTTTATTCCGGACTTCCTGCATATCTCCATGACCTTTTCTTTCTCTTTTTCAGGTATGATCACGCAGAATCCGATTCCCATGTTAAACGTGCGGTACATCTCGCGATCGGAAACGTTCCCTAATTTCTGGATCAGCTTGAATATCGGCTTGGGGTCAGGCATGCTCTCCAGAGAGAATCCCACATTCGCTATCTCTCCCAATCTCATCAGTTTCGAGAACGCCCCACCAGTTATGTTCGCGAGGCCGTGTGTTTCGCAGGAGTTCGCTATCTCGAGAATCGGCTTGACATAGATTTTAGTGGGCTCGAGCAGTTCCTCCCCTAACGTTCTTCCCAGTTCGGGGATCTTATCACCCACTTTGTATTTGGAAAGCAGGAGTTTTCTCGCCAAGGTTAAGCCGTTCGAGTGTATACCAGAACTTTCAAGACCTATAACCAAATCTTTTGGTTTTATGTCCTTTCCGGTTATAATCTTGCTTTTATCCACAACACCCAGGGACATCGCGGAAAGATCGAAGCCCCTCATCACGTCAGGCATCAGAGCAGTTTCGCCGCCGACAATCGCTATCCCCGATTCCTTCGCCCCCTTCGCCAGACCTTTCACTATCTCGCTTACGTGATCCCCGAGCTTTTCGACTGCGAGGTAATCGAGCAGGGCGACCGGTTCAGAACCCATGCATATGAGATCGTTGACGTTCATCGCGATACAGTCTATCCCGATCGTGTCGTATTTGTCCATCATCTCAGCGATAAGGACTTTCGTCCCCACACCGTCCGAATGGAGGGCTAGGGCTTTCCCTTCGCCTATGTCGATCAGTCCTGCGTAATGCCCGATTTCAGAAAGAACCTGTCCGAACTTCCCGTCACGGTGGCGGAGGGTTTCCTTTAGAATCTCCCCGATCTTCTTGTAGGTTTTCTTCTCCTTGGAAACATCCACCCCGGCTTTCGCGTAAGTGAATTCCTTCATCCTCCACCAACTGTTTTCAAAACGCTGTCCACCTGCTCTATCGCTGTCCCTATGTAGTTTTTCGGGTCAAGGTAGTGATTAATTTCGCTTTTCGTGAACCTTTTGCTCACCTTCGGGTTTTTCATGAGCACGTCCTTCAGGGGGATGTTCTTCCTGTAGGATTCCATCGCTGATCTCCGGAGGATTTCGTGCGCGTCCTGCCTCCCGATCCCCTTTTTCACGAACCCTATCATGAAG
>CBEVTC010000063.1:0-3938 GCA_965552715.1 uncultured archaeon
TTCATCCCTGAAATGAATTCCCTCCAGGAATTGACGGCTGTTCTCGTCCCCATAGGCGGGACTTACACGATGGGCATAGACAACGCCGTACAAGCTGTCCTGGCCATGAAACCGAAGATCGCGATCCCCATGCACTACAACTTCCTTGGCGGACTGGAAGCAGACGCGAACGATTTCAAGCAGAAGGTCGAATCCCAGGGAGAAACAAAGGTCGAGATCCTTGAGGGAAGGGAGCTTGAAATTTGAAGACCTGGCACGTTTAAACATAACTTCTTATTCCAGACAACTAAAAATCTAAAATGAGCCCCCGGAGGCAGTGGGTTGCAGTCGTGACGCTGATTCTAATTCTAAACCTTCTTGCGGTCTACCTCTCGAACACGTCAGGAAGTATCGTTTCGAGCGAGTCTCGTCCTTTCACGGTTTCCGAGGTTTTTGACAACGTTCTTCTTGACGAGGACGTTTTTGTCAAAGGAAAAGTAACCGAAGTTCTGGAAGACCACACATCGAAAAAAGACTTCGTTTACCAGCAGTTCATAATCTCCGACGGCAGCGAAAGCTTGAAGGTATTTTGCTCGATTAAGTATGGAAAAACGGATGTTTCGGAAGGGGATGAAATAATCTTCGACGGGGAGTTCAAGAAGTATTACAACCAATACGAGATATACGGGTTCTGCAGCGAGATAAAAATTTTGTAGTTCAGACTATTGATTTCGCCTTTGCATTCTCGGCACCTAGCTGACATCGCTCCCTGACATTCTGGCCCTATTAAATTTTATAATAGTTCTCCATGCTTTCCTTAATCGGGGTTATTTCTTCCTCCCTTATTTGTTCAATTCGTTTTGGTCCCATTTCCTCTGACTTGTTCAATGTACTTAACAGGACTTCCAGCTTCCCCTTGTAACCGATTTTCTCGTTCAGTCCTCCATTGACAGGGGTTCTCATGAGTTCCTTAAGTAAGTCCCTTATTTCTTTCTGTATTTTCATTTTTCCCCTTTCTGCCTTTTGTTTTTTGTATGACTCGCGTTTCTTTTCAATGCGATTTACAAGTTTTGTTCCTGAAGCCACCAGGGATCCAAACAGCGCTCCTTTAAGCCAGCCGTATTCATCCTTTGGGTACTGGCTTAACACGTAAGCGAATCCCCCGGCTGAACCGAGCGTGCTGAGTCCCCATATTCCTGTCCAGTCGTACGCCTTTTTTATAGCGTCTTTCGCTGTCTTAGAAGCAGTCACTGTATTTTTTAGCAGTTTCTGGAAATCCTCCCCGATTTCCTTTTTTGTTTTTTCCCAGTGTTTATCCGCGTTTTTATAAGTTACTGGCACCAAACCGTAATTGCTGATGCCTTTCGGAGAACTGTAGGTTTCTTCCTTTTCTGTCAACCAGGTGCCGCTCCGAACACCCGGCAACTTGTACATCTCCAAATAAATTATAACATCAAGTTTTATAAGCTTATCTATGCTTCGCTCTCTATCGGTTTTTGTGGAAAATGGGCCTAAATTTAGCAGATAAAAAACCAGCAAGGATAAAACTATTTAAACCCGAACTTGAAATAAGAATATTATGATAGATACAGAGGTTCTCAACCAGATTCTTCAGAACGAGTGGGCAATGAAAATAATATGGATACTGATAACTCTTGCGGCCGCTAAGATCGCGATAAAACTGTTCTCCCCCTTCATCAGGAAGTTCGATGATATGGTTGGAAAGGTGGAGTGGTCTGAGCAGACGCACAAACTTATCGAAAGGGTGATAAAATACGGGATCTGGATCGTTGCCCTTCTTGTTATCTTGGAAATCCTTGGACTGAAGGGAGCGATAACCACGGCCCTGGCAGGAGCGGGCATCATGGGGATAGCGATAGGTTTCGCAGCGAAAGATACGTTATCGAACTTCATTTCCGGCATTTTCCTGTACATGGACAGGACGTTTAACATAGGGGACATTATTGAAATAGACGGGAAGGTAGGGAAGGTAATTGACATACACATGAGAAAAACCGTTATAAGGGGTTTCGACAACAAGATCATAACCATCCCCAATTCCAGAACAGCCGAGGCGATGGTCATAAACTACTCACAAGAGCCTACAAGGAGGGTGCAAGTTCCGGTAGGGATCGCTTACGAAGCAGACCTCGAAAAGGCAACCAAGATAATTCTGGATATCGTAAAGAAGGATGAGGATTTCCTGAACGAGCCCAAACCCGCGGTTGTGGTCAAGGGATTCGGTGATTTTTCGGTTGACTTGGAAGCGAGGGCCTGGGTGGAGAACAAGGACTTCCTTGACAAGAAGGTCAAGCTAATAAAACAGATAAAAATGGCCTTTGACAAACAAGGGATCGAAATTCCCTACCCGAAAAGGGTCATGGTAAAGCAAAAAAAGTAAAACACATTTTTTAATTTTGACGTTAATTTTTTAGCATGAGTTTCGAGTTTGACAGGGATTTCGACATCGAATTATCCGATTTTAGGATGAAGGAAAGAGGCGTATCCTATCGTTACTGGATATACGAATATGGAGGGAGCGTTTGTTCTTGTCAGTTGGTTGACGGGGTTGTTTATTTTGGCAGTGCTGATCATCATATTTACGCAGTTGACGCTAAATCAGGAAAAGAACTCTGGAGGTTCCGAACAGGGGATCTTGCTCTCAATCCGAGTCCTGAGGTTCACGGGAACAGGGTTTACGTTGTTTCTTATGATACTTATTTGTATGCGCTGGACAAGAAAACAGGAAAAGAGGTTTGGCGTTTTAAATCAGGGGATAAATGCTGGGCTTCAGCCGTTTATGACGACGGAATCGTGTATTTCGGTTCCAAAGACACTTTTATTTATGCGCTGGACTCGGAAACGGGAGAGGAAATCTGGCGGTTCAAGACAGGCGATTTTGCGATGTCCACGCCAACTCCTCATAAGGACATGCTGATATTCGGGAGTTACGATGGATTCCTCTACGCCGTTAACAAGAAGACAGGCAAGGAGATATGGCGATTCAAGACCGCTGGTAACATATTCTGCCACAAGCCCTTGCCAATAGTGGATAACATCATTTATTTCGGTTCATTCGACAGGAACTTTTACGCCCTTGATGCAAGAACAGGAAAGGAATTATGGAGATTCGAAACTGGTCAGGGCGTCAACTCTACGGCATGGATTGAAGGCAAGAGGGTTTATTTCGGCTCTCAAGATCATACCTTTTATTGTCTTGACAGGATAACGGGCAAGGAGATATGGAGATTTCGTGTGGGTGACAGGATTGGGACTTCTCCTGTCATGTACAAAGGAAGGGTTTATTTCGGTTCCAAAGACAACAACTTCTATTGTGTCGATTCCAAAACAGGCAAGAGCATATGGAAGTTCGAGACTGGATCTGACGTATGGGGGCCTGTTAGAACAGCCGAAGGAAGGGTTTATTTCGGTTCTAATGATTGTCATGTTTATTGTCTTGATACAGAAACTGGCAAGAAAATATGGGCTTTTGAAACAAGTTCAAGGACAATTTCGAATTATACAATTTACGAAGAAGTAGCCGCTGAGGTAACTGTCAAAGAAGAGGGATACGAAGAAACGCCTGAAGAAAAATACGAATTCTCAATCGCGGAAAACGAGATCGAAAGCGAGTACTCCGTGAAATCCGAATATGCAACGAAAAGTGAATATAAAACAGAATCCGAATACAAATAAATTTACTCTTTCTTCGGCCTTTCCCCCTTCAGCCACCACACCCCGAGGTAGACGAACGGCGTGTCGCATACGGCGACGAAAACCTTCAGCAGGTAGTACGGAATGATCAGGGCGAAGATGAAATCGACCGTGTATGTTGGGGTGGCCATGTAAAAGGCGATGAACATGAAAACTGTCGTATCGATGAACTGGGAAACGACCGTTGACAGGTTGTTTCTCAGCCACAGGAAGCGCCCTCCCGTTTTCTTCTTCCAGAAGTTGAA
>CBEVTC010000064.1:0-3884 GCA_965552715.1 uncultured archaeon
GAAGCAGCATATCTGCAGGACAGACAAAAAATTCTTGAAAGATATTATAAAAAAATCAACTGTATCACGAAAAACTTATCGGGCGTTGAGGTTGAATTAAGAGTTAACGAGAATTACGGTCCGGTTATAGAAATTTCCGGCATTTCCAAAAAATTGGAAAAGGCCTTGAGAAAACTTCTAGGTGATTTTGCAATACCTCCGGAAACACAAATAGGACTGTCAAAAGAATATGACGGTCCCAGCACAGAAGCGGGATTCGAAATTGCCAAAAATATAATCGAAAAACAAGGTCATATGATCGGAATACCTGGTAATGATTTCGAGATTTTGGAAGGTTACGTTCCGATTAAGTTAAAAAGGAAATCATCTGAAGAATCTAAAACCTGACGTCGAAACCCCTGAACTCGTTCTTGAATTCCCCCCATTTTATCTCAATGTTTTCGACTTTCGATCCTTCCGGTCCCTTCCTGCATAAATCGATAAATCGGTCGAGAATGGGTTTCCTCCCCTCAGCAACCACTTCGACGTTTCCGTCCGGGAGGTTCCTTATCCATCCCTTCACGTCCAGTTCGTTCGCGGCACGCCTTGTGTTGGCTCGAAAGAAAACCCCCTGGACCTCTCCTGAGATTAGCAAATGAACGCGGGCGTTCATGGAATCTATTTGAAAGGGGGGTATAAATTTTTATATCTCCGGGTGCAATTTCAATCAGTGCTATGAATCCCTTGAAAATCCTGGTTCTGAAAAGAGGGTAAATTTTAATCCATATTCTCTCATTTTAGTGAGGTGATTTTATGAAAAAGGTAAAGGACATGAAGGTTCCGAAGGACGTGGATGATCTGGTCAGGCAGATGTACGAATCAGGGGGGTTCACGGCGAAAAAGCTCGGGGAGGGCGTGGACATCCTGGAGAAGATGGTTAAGGAAAAGGCGAAGATATTCCTCTCGTTCCCCGCGTGCATAATTTCGACGGGTGTTCGCGGCGTCATCAAAGACTTGGTAAAGAACAGGATAGCGGATGTTGTGATAACCACGTGCGGCACGCTCGATCACGACATCGCTCGCTCCTTTAAGGATTACTACCACGGCTCGTTCCAGATGGATGATCTGGAGCTGAAGAAGAAGGGAATCAACAGGCTGGGTAACATAATCTTCCCGAACGAAAACCACGGGATCATTATAGAGGAGAAGGTTCAGAAGTTTCTTGAAGATATCTGGAAAGAGGGGAAGAGGGAAATGTCCTCTAAAGAACTGGTCTGGGAGTTCGGAAAGAGAATGAAAAACAAGGACTCGATAATGTACTGGGCTGCGAGAAACGAGATCCCTGTCTTCATACCCGCGATAACGGACGGCTCATTCGGCTCGCAGATCTGGATGTTCTCGCAGGACCATGACTTCAAGGTGGATGTTCTCAAGGACGAGAAGGACCTCGCTGATATAGTCTACGATTCGAAAAAGACAGGAGGTCTTATAATCGGAGGGGGAATCTCGAAACACCACACGATATGGTGGAACCAGTTCAGGGGAGGTTTGGATTACGTTGTTTACATAACGACCGCTCCGGAATGGGACGGCTCGCTTTCAGGGGCGAGACCCAGCGAAGCGATAACATGGGGGAAGATAAATGAGAAGGCGAAACACGTGACGGTTGAGGGGGATGCGACCGTCATTCTTCCTGTAATGATGGCGAGTCTGATGAGCAGGCTGGGTTCGAAATAATTCTTTTAAGTAGGAAACACCGAATAATTCTAATGATCGAAATCCGGTTTCTAGGGGGGTGCAGGGAAGTCGGGAAAATGGGGATATTGATAGACACGGGAACCGAGAAGTTCCTCTGGGAATACGGGGTCAACGTGCAGACCAATGAAAGGCCGATACAGCCGAACCTGAATCTGGATGGGATTTTCGTTTCGCACGCCCATCTGGACCACTCAGGCATGCTCCCCCAGCTTTACAGGCTCGGATATGAGGGATCCCTTTACTCTGATCCCACAACACTTGATCTGCTTTCCATCCTCTTTCGGGATTCCCTGAAAATCCAGAAGAGGTCAGGCGAACCCTTGGATTTCATGCTTGAGGACATCAAGAGGCTCGAGAGACAAACGAGGTTTTTGCGCCCGAACGAGAAACAGGATTTTACCACGTCCTCCGTTAGCTTCCATAACGCAGGTCACATACCGGGGAGCGTCATGCCACTGCTTGAAAGTGGCGGGAAAAGAATACTCTTCACAGGGGACGTGAAATTCATCGACACGCAGCTGATGAAAGGGGCGCAAACGAATTTCAAGAACATCGATGTGCTCATCTCCGAATCAACGTATTCTTACACGAACCACCCGGACAGGAAGAAGCTCGAGGATTCCCTGAAAAAAATCGTGCAGGAGACTGTTTACGGCGGGGGGATCTGCGTGATCCCGGCCTTCGCCGTCGGGAGGACGCAGGAGCTGCTTTTGATCCTCCACGAACTCGGGATTCCGATCTACCTGGACGGGATGGGGATGAGAGTGACGGAAGCGATGCTCAGGCATCCTAAAAGCGTGAAAGACCACAAGAGACTGGAGAAAGCCTTTTCTTACGCCCGGAAGGTCAGGAACGCGAGGGAGAGGGACAGGATCATCGAAAGTCCGTGCGTTATCCTCACGACGGCCGGGATGCTCAACGGAGGGCCTGTTGTCCACTACATCTCGAGGTTGTACGAAAGACCGGACTGCTCTCTTGTGCTCACGGGCTTTCAAGTACCGGGCACGGCTGGGAGAGCGCTTCTCGATACCGGAAAATTCACAAACGGGGAGATCGATGTCAGGCCGAAGATGCGGATGGAATTCCTTGACTTCTCAGCGCACACCGACCACGACCACATGATCGAGTTCTACAGAAAGGTCAAACCAAAGAAAATTCTGCTCATCCATGGCGAGAAAACAGAGGGGTTCGTGAAAGAACTCCAAAAGCTCGGATTCGATGCAGAAGCCCCGAAAAACGGGGAGAGCTTCAAATTGGTTTAAATTACCAAATTAAATTATAATTATGATGGAAATTCCAGGAGAATACGGAAGCGGGTCTGGGACGATCGTGAGGCTTTCAACTGCATTCTCCGCACTCACCGGGAAGCCGATCAAGATAACGGATATACGGGCGAAGAGACCCAGTCCTGGTTTGCGGCACCAGCATCTGGAGGCCGTGAGGACTCTCGCTAGAATCTGTTCTGGAGAGATCAAAGGGGACGAGGTGGGTTCGAAGGAAATCGAATTCACTCCCAAGAAGATAAAAGGCGGGGAGTTCGGTGTTAACATTGAAACAGCAGGATCGATAGGACTGCTGAGTTACGCAACCATGATCCCCGCGGTTTTCGGGAAGGGGAAGACAACGCTGAGGGTGAAGGGAGGTTCCATCGCCTCCAAATGGTCTCCTCCCATCCCGTACATGGAAAACGTTCTGCTCCCGATTCTCTCGAAAATGGGGATCCAGGCGAAGTTCACGATCAGAAAACACGGGTTCTACCCGGTTGGAGGGAGCGAGGTTGTTTTTGAAATAAATCCCGTAAAGGAGATAAAGCCCATAGTGATGACAGACCCGGGAGAGGTTGTGAAGATAAACGGGCTGTCTATAGCAAGTGAATCTCTCCGGAAGAAAAACGTCGCGGAGAGGCAGGTAAAGGGCTATCGCAGGATAATAAGGAAGGAGATAGGAGTGGACATCAAACATTCGTATGTTCGTGCTGCCTGCCCGGGGTCTGTATTCGCGGTCTGGGCCGAGACTTCGACTGGGTGTATACTCGCAGGGGATAGTGTTGGCGAGATCAGGAAGCCTTCCGAAGTTATCGGGGAGGAAGCCGCGTTCAAGCTCAAGGAAGAGATGGAATACAAATCGACTGTGGGTGAGCATCTCGC
>CBEVTC010000065.1:0-3884 GCA_965552715.1 uncultured archaeon
TTGAAAACCTTTCCGAAAGGCTTCCTGAAATCCATTACCAGATCCTCGGGGACTTTCATATCCTTAGTGAGGAAAGACTGTTCCATGACGAAATCCTCGATTTCCTTCGCAACATTCTCAGGTGTTTTATTCGTGTTGTCGATCTCGTAAACGTTCTTATGCAAGGCAGTCGCCTCGTCCCTTATAACGTTCATCATCTCCGCTTCCAGGTTCTCCGCTATCTTCGCCGTGTGGAATCCCTTCTCGATCATCCTCTTCCTGAGAACGCTCGGCTCTGTTCTTAGGATTATCACGATGTCCGATGGCATTTCGTGCGCGTAATGCGCTTCTATGACCATCTTCCTGTGGGAAACAGCGAGGATGTTGACTTCCTCCCTCATTTTCTTCATATCGATTATCTTGCACATCCTTTCCTTGTCATATCCCTTGTAAATATCCTCCTCCTCGGCGATATCGTTCAGAGAAACACACCACCAGCCCATTCGCTTGGCGAACGCCTTTGCGACGCCCGTCTTCCCTGTTCCCGGCGTCCCTGTTATGGCTATAATCATGCTATTTTGTTAGTTCGATGGTTTAAATTTTTGATCGGGAGGTAAACCTTAAAAATAACAAAACCATTAGATTCGTATGAAGCTCGAGATATGGACCGAGAAGTACCGACCAAAAAATCTGAAAGAGGTTGTTAACCAGAAAAGCATTGTTTCCAGGCTGGAGGCCTGGGTCAAGAAGGGCGCGATCCCGCATATGTTGTTTGCGGGACCGGCGGGCGTTGGAAAGACTACCATTGCGCTTTGCCTGGCCAGGGAATTGTTTGGGGAGGAGAACTGGAAGAAGAACTTCCAGGAGACGAACGCTAGCGATGAGAGGGGGATCAACATCGTCCGCGGCCGTATAAAGGACTTCGCCCGCATAAAGTCGCTCGGGGCGGATTTCAAGATCGTTTTTCTCGACGAGTCAGATGCGCTCACCCCCGAGGCTCAGCAGGCATTGAGGAGGACGATGGAAAGGTTCTCGGGTTCGTGCAGATTCATTCTCTCATGCAATTATTCGAGCAAGATAATCGAGCCGATCCAGTCACGAACATCAGTTTTCAGGTTCAAGCGGATGACGGAAGAGAACGTGGATGAATACGTCACGAGGATCGCGAAAGGCGAAAAACTGAACGTGGCGAAAGACGCGACCAAGGCGATATACGAGATTTGCGAAGGAGACCTTCGCCAGGCGGCGAACCTCCTGCAGGCGAGTTCTGCCCTAGGGAAGGTCACGAAGGAGACCGTATACGAGGCAGCCGCCCAATCCAAGCCAGAGGACATCAAGGAAATGATGCAAAACGCCTTGAATGGGAAGTTCGCTGAGGCCAGAAAGAAGCTGAACGACCTCTTGATCACGCAGGGCCTTTCAGGGGAAGATATCATAAAGGGGATACACAAGGAGCTCTACCTGCTCGACGTCCCGGACGAGAAGAAGATCGACCTCGTGGAACAGATCGGGGAGTTCGAATTCCGCATGAACCAGGGAGGCTCGCCGGAAATTCAATTAGAAGCCCTTCTTGCGCAGTTCATGAAACATGGGGAACGTTAATTTGCGCTTAAAAAACTTTCTTTTATTTAATTATCGTGAACGAAAAAAGTTCCGATGTGCCTGATCTTTATGTGCCTGGGTGGGTCCAAAAAAGTAGGACAATCATTATTTCTAGGGAACACAAAGATATTGATAAAAAATGCTCAAAACACGTTAGGAAAGGAATAGAAAAATTTATAAAAAAAATAGGAATGAAAGAGGAAGAGTTCAATATAAGGGATGTCGGCACAAGTAATAAAATTAGAGAGTTTATAGAAAAATCGACAAGGAAGGAAGAAAAAAGAGACTTTATAGATTTCCATAAACTGGAGAAAAAACTTCAAATATATGAAAAATCGAGGATTAGGGGTTCACCAAGGGCCCATTTCGTTTTATGTGACAAACTTGGTCACCATGATGACTATAAATGGACAAAAGTTGACTATGAATCAGGATTCGCTCTGCTGAAACTCTCGGGAATGAGACAGGATGATTTTGATTACATACAAAAAGTATCCGAGCATGGGACATCCCATCTGTTAGGTTATAGAGAAATAGAAAAAGAAGATAATGAAGGAGTTCATACCGAACCAGATGATAAAAGTTGCCTAGTACTTACTCCCCAATCATACCTATGTGATAGATGTTTATGTAATTTCAGAATTTACTGGAAACAGATAGGGGATAAAATAGGAAAAGATTTATTGACAAAAGATGTACTTGAGGAGATCGGGTATTCCAATCAAGTTTAACCTTCAGAAATTCTCTTTAAAGAACTCCGCGACCTGGCCGACAATCGAGAACCCCTGAACCGGATTTTCTATGGTGTCGCTTGCGTAATATTCGTCGCATTCTTCCTTTATCAGATTGATTGAGTTCTTTCCGAATTTTTCGTTATGCACTGATAAAGCATGTATCACGATGCAGATTACCCGTCCGGCTTTCGATTCCCTCCCCTTCTGGATCGCCTTCAGGAGCGTGCCTCCGGAGGAGGCGATATCATCGAAGATTATGAGGTCCTTCCCGTCCATGTCAGGCATGTCCCCGGTTGCCTTTACCTCTCCTGTTTTCCTGTCCCTCTCCTTCTTCAGCGCCAGTACGCTTCCGCCTATTGCCTTCGCGATCTTTTCCACATTCCCTTTGGATGTCATGTCAGGAGCAGCCACAACAGGGTTACTGAATTTCTTTGTTTTCAGGAACTCTATCGCCGCTCTCGTTCCGTCTATATTGTAAAACTTCTTGTCTATCCAGCCCTCCTCCCGCTTGTCATGGTTCGTCACGCTCACTATGAGATCGCACTTATCCTCCAGTATTTTCCTGAATATATTCACCGATACCACCTCTCCCGGAAGGAATTCCTTGTCCTGCCTTGAATAAGGCATGTAAGGGAGGAAGAGCCCGATCTTCTTAGCGCCGACCTCAGCAAGCCTGAAGAGAACGAGCAGGGACTTCGTGAGCAGCCTGTCCTGGCTGAGCCCCGGAGTTCTGCCCCTGGACACGAAAATGACTTTCTTGCCTTTCAGCTTGCCTGGTTCAAGAATTCGCAGATAATACTCCCCGTCCGGGAACTTCTTGGTCTCGAGTTTTGCAAAGTCTGCGTTCATCTTCTTCGCGACGCCTTCTGCAAACTCGTCATTCCCCAGAACTATCATGAAGTAATCTTGTCAGGATGATATAAAAATTTTAATATGCTCCGCGAATTATTAATCGGGGATTAAATGCCTGTAAGGTTTTGCAAAAACTGCATATGGGGGTTGCGAACCGCAAGATTCGAAACGGAAGGGATCGAATGCACGAACCCGAAACTCGAGAGCATCCAAAGGAACGTGATGCCGTTGAACGCGAAGGCTTGCCATCTTTACCAGCCTTTAAGAAAGAAGAAAAAGTGAAAACTTTTAAATTTCGAATTCCAATTCTCTAACATGGAAGAAGAAAAGAAAGATGTTTCGCTCTGGTGGATGTTCGTTCCCATATTCTTGGGTGCGGCAGGCGGTGTGGTCGCCTGGAAAATGCACAAAGAAAGGGAAAGGGAGTTCGCAAGGATAATGCTCGTGGTGGGTATCGCCTTCACCCTGATAATAATCCCGTTCTACGTATGGCTTTTGCTCACGTACTTTTAACCCCAGCGTTTTTTAAACCCGCTGACAATACTAAAGGGTGATGTTATGTTTTGTCCTATTAGAGCAACATGTGCGGAAATATCGAATGTATGCACAGAGAAAAAATGCGCTTTCTGGTACAGCGGCGAATGCGTGATAACCGGGTTCTTAAGGAGCTTCGTGAAGGGAGAGGCTCCCATGAGGGACGAGCCGGGGATGTAAAAA
>CBEVTC010000066.1:0-3797 GCA_965552715.1 uncultured archaeon
GATTATGTCTGCGTCTTTCCCAATTTCTGCTAAATTTTAAATATCCTCTTTACATTTATTATAAAAAGTTTTTTGAGGGTTGATATGGTTCTCAGACATTTCAGAAGGATCAAAAACAAATTCGCTTCCGTTGTCAGAAGGGTTTTCAGGAAGAAAAAGGACGTGAGGATCGGCCTGTACGGACCTGTAAATTCAGGGAAGACCACGATTGCTAACCGTATATGCATGGACTGGCTGGGGGAGGAACTTGGAAAGGTTTCTGTCATCCCCCACGAGACGAGGGAGATACAAATAAAGGAGAGGGTTACGGTCAGGGACAACGGGAAGTCGCTCACGTTCAACCTGGTTGACACCCCTGGGATAGCGACAAAGATCGATTTCGAGGATTTCGTGAAATTCGGTGTCAAAAGGAAAGACGCGAAACAGAGAGCGAAGGAAGCAACAAGAGGCGTGATAGACGCGATAAAATGGCTTGACAACGTGGACATGGTTCTCGTGGTTATTGATTCAACAAAGAATCCGATAAACCAGGTCAAC
The DNA here is from genome assembly GCA_965552715.1 of uncultured archaeon. Lineage (GTDB taxonomy): Archaea > Aenigmatarchaeota > Aenigmatarchaeia > QMZP01 > QMZT01 > JAZGEG01. The sequence goes on from CBEVTC010000066.1 coordinate 538, forward strand.
ATCACGATACTCGGGAACCTTGACGCGAGGAACACCCCGCTGTTAATAGTCTCGAACAAGATCGATCTCAAGAAGTCGGACACGACGAGGATCCGAAACGCTTTCCCTGGGTATGAAGTGATCGGCGTTTCGGCAAAGACAGGGGCGATGATGAACGAGTTTTACAAGATGCTGTTGAAAAAGTTGTGATCGAATGTTGAGGATAAAGCTCATACCGTACGAGAAGCTGAAGAGAGGGAATTACTCAGACCTTCTTAAGGATTTGAAAGAAGGGACGATAATCCTAGTGGATGCGAAACTCACGCCTTCTGAAGAGGCGGATCTGATAGAGGAGACCATGAAGATAATCTCCGACAGGTTTTCAGGGATCGAGTTAAGTTCGCTAGAACTAACGGAACTGAAAGGCACCACACGTATGGACAGGTTCAGGAACCTGCTGATAGAGAGGATTCTGGGCAAGAGAAGAGGCCTGACCATAATAGGCCCTGCCAGGATAATCAGGAAGATAGAGAAAAACCCGGAGGAGCTTCTCCTGTATATGTGATTTCATGCCAAACAAATGCACGAGATGCGGGAAAATACATTCGGATGACGCTCCTTACCTTCTGGAGGATGGATGTAATAAGTGCGGGTCGAGATTCTTCTTTTACGTCAGGGAGGATGCTTTGAAAAAGGCCGAGGAGGACATCCGAAAGCTCTCGAAAACCGAGATCGATGAGATAGAAAGGGATATAAGGGAGATAGTTTCGGAAGCGGAAGAACCGATTGACGAAGACGAGACGGTTATACTGGATGTCGAGGCGATAAGGGTTATAAAGCCGGGGAAATACCACATAGACGTCACGAAACTTTTCATGCAGAGGCCGATCGTGATAAGGATAGGGCCCGGGAAATACGAGATAGACTTGACGACAATAATGAGCTATTTCAGAAAGAAAGGAGGATAAAGGATGGAACGCTTGAAAAAGCTCGCCTATTTGTTTTTTATCGTGATAATTACAGGTCTTATCATATACGTTATCGAGTTCTTCTTTTTCGGGACCCCTATCGGTATGACGATAGCGGTGATAGGCGTCATCGGGGAAGTGATAGTTTTCGCGGTGCACATGAGCGAAAAAAGAGCGAAAGAAGGAGAGAAGTTCACTTGGGAGCTCTCGCACATCGGGGTTGTCGCTATTATACTGATAGTTATAGGTATAATAGTCAACATAATATGCAGCTTCTTTTTCCCCGATTACGTCGGGATCGGGAACCATTTCGTGACCTGGGGATTCATAGTTGCTGTGATAGGATTTTTCGTATTCGCGGTTAAAGAAAAGGGGTTCAAATAGCCTTCCCGAATTTTATCCCTGTGTTTCTCACGAGAACCATCATGAAGTCCTTTGAGGCGAACGAGTTCTTGAACACCTTCCTCGCCTCGTCCTCTATCTCCTTCAGGTTCGTATATCTCCTGGAGAAATGCGTTAGAACGAGATTCTTCACCCCAGCTTTTTTCGCCAGTTCCGCCGCCTCCTTCGCTCCCGAATGCATCATCTCCTTTTTCGTCTCTATGAACGTGGCGTCGTGAATCAGGAGATCCGCTTCTCCCGAGATATTGAGAATGTTCTCACACGGTTCGGTGTCTCCGGAGTAAATCATCTTCACCCCGGGCTTCCGAACGCCAACGTCCTCCAGCTTTATCTTCTTCCCTTTGAATTCTATCGTTCCTTTTTCTTTCAGCTTCCCGACCAGCCTTCCCTGCCTCAGGCCGAAGAGCTTCTCAGCCTTCTTTATGTCCACGTTTACCTTGTCCCTCTCCCTGAAGCAATACGCGACCGAAGGGACGGAATGTTTTGTTGGGATTGCTGTTACCTCGAAACCCTTTGTTTCGTAAACCTTCGCTTCTTTGTTCCCCTCGAATGGAACGTTTTTAGGTATCACCCGGAAACCAGTTCCCCAGTAATCGAGGTCAAGGATATCTCCAATGAACCTCTCCGCATCCGGGCCGTGGATGTACAACGTTCTTTTCCTCCCTTCAAGGTTCATGGTGAAGAGCAGGCCTATCAATCCGACCCAGTGATCCGCATGCCAGTGGGTGATGAAGATGTGGTCGATCTTCATGAACGATATACCCCTGGCTATTATCATCTGGCGTTGCGTCCCCTCCCCGCAATCGAAGAGCATGTTGTCCTTGTCGTAGTGGAGAAAGATCGCCGAGTGGCTCCGATTCTTGGTGGGAGGCCCGCTTCCCGTTCCCAGGAACGTTATATCGAGCATAAAAAATAATTGTAAACGGTATTTAATAATTAGATTTAGCTGAGAAGGGATATGAGACCGTTTTGAAAGCTTAAAAACATTAACTTTATCTATTCTTGGTATGATGTCAAACGATTACAGAGGTTACGTGTGGATAACGGAAATTTTAGAAATTAAAGAAGGGAAAATAACGAACAACGTGATAGACAATAAATATAATTTTAGGGTTTATACAATAGAGGGAACAAAAATCGAAACATTGGACAAGGATTTTCCAAAATTCATAAAAGAATTTTTGGATATTGCTGATAAAAAGGAAGTTTGGTTGCCACCCGGAACACTTTCATATGATCCACCTCCTGACTACAAATCACCAAAGGAGAACTGGAGGGAACGTGAGTTTAGAATGGAAGACGACTTCAAAAAGATCTGAGGGAACAAAGAAATTTATTTAATACCACTTTCCAAATTCTCAATCATGATTGAAGCGATTCTTTTTGATCTTGACAACACGCTCATGGACTTCATGCTCATGAAGAGGAAGTCTTGTGAGGCGGCGATAGATTCGATGGTGAGCGCGGGCCTGAAAATAGGCAGAAGGAAAGCGATGAAGATACTTTTCGATTTGTACGGGGAGAAGGGGATCGAGTACAACCGTATTTTCCAGGAATTCCTCAGGAAAACCATCCGGAGAGTCGATTACAAGATTCTCGCGAGGGGGATCGTGGCGTATCGGAAAGCTCAAATAGCATACGTGAAGCCTTACTCAGGGACCGTGAAAACCCTGATAAAACTGAAGGAGAAGGGGATGAAGTTAGGGATCGTATCGGACGCGCCTTCCGTGAACGCGTGGATACGCCTCGTTGAGATGAACATAGGGGATTTTTTCGATGTGGTGATAACGCTGCATGAAACCGGCAAGAAGAAGCCATCGAAGGTCCCCTTTCTCAAGGCGATAAAGGAGATAGGGGTTAAACCGGAGAACGTCATCTTCGTGGGGGACTGGCCCGAGCGCGATATCATGG
>CBEVTC010000067.1:0-3730 GCA_965552715.1 uncultured archaeon
CATAGTGAACTTCGCCCTGCTCCCGAGGATCGACCCAATCCCGATGTTAATGGTCCTCGGGATAACGGGTCTGTGGGCTGCCCTGTTCTTCCTGCTCTATAAATTCTCACAGACCTCGAAATTCAAAACCTTAAAGGACATATTCACCTTCAAGAACTCAGGTTTGCTGTCAGCGCACATGCTGGACGCGAGCGCCACTTACGTGGCAATGACGTTCTTCGGTTATCTGGAGCAGCACCCGCTCCCGAGGTTTCTTATCGAGCTCACGAACCCGGCTGCGATGTTCTTCCTGAAAATCGTGGTCCTGATCCCGGTTCTCTACATAATCGACCGCTATTCAGAACCAGGTGATTTCAAGAACTTCCTGAAGATCGTTATCCTGATACTCGGTCTAGCGCCCGGCCTGAGAGATATGATAAGGTTAATGGTCGGAGTTTAAGACGCAGCCCACATCGCTTTCTTAATCAAATCCAGGTTATGAGGAGTATCGAGCCACTGGTAATGAGCAGCTTCACATTGCTCTTTTGTCACTCCCTTTCTCATAGGTATTCCCGAACCTGCAGTTGTAGGAACTGTACCCTCTTCATAATCAATCCTAAATGGGCAGCAGACACCAACCCCGCCCCTGGCGGTGGTATCGCATTTTAGTGAGAAACTTTCACCACCTTCAACAACTGGATATATTTTGGTGTTGTCACATTCAGAATCTTTTCTACAGCCACCTTCTCCCAAATCGCAACCTATCTGAAAACTTTCTATTTTATCACTACAGTAACCCTCATTCCCGGGCGCTGTTCTTACTTCCTCCGGCCAGCAGACATCCAAGAAGTTGAATTGCGTGTCTTTTTCCTTCCACTTTGAAAATGTGTACACAGCATCAGCTGAAACCGTGTAGGTCTTTTTCGGAACCTTTATCGTATTTGGGGGTAGTCTATCATAGCTGCAGAAGGCGGATTTCGAACGGCCTTCGAGATTGAACGTGTAATTGAAATTACCCTCTAGGTCAGGGGTTATAGTAAATATTTTCGTACAACTAGCAAAACTCTTAAGCGGTCCGAAATCCTTTGGCAAGTAAAGGCTCACCTTCCCTCCCGTTACTTGACTATTCCTTGGCCACGTGGTGCTGAGGTTGAAGCCAACGTAAAATGGCGAGTCTTCCTTTATGGGCTGGTCCATTCCCCCGAGATTAAGGCTAGCCGGCGATGTGGATACTACCGAAGTTTTCTGGCCCCTTACCAGTTTGTTTTCGGTGGAAAGCCTCCTCCACTCCTCCGTGGAAATGAAGTCTATCTGGAGGTTCGAATTCGCCTCGTATTCGTAAGTGACGTTCACAATAAACGGTATGAACATCTCCCTTACCGTATGTCTACGCCCTCCAAGCACTCCGAAGTCATTCCAGGCCGATGCTTTGAAATCCTCACATTTCATTTTACCCATAAGGAAAATAGGAACTGCATCCTGCCTTTCTACATCACGCAAACTAGCTATATCGTTTTGATCAATAGTGAATTTATACCATGTCTTTTCGTATTCGTCTGTGTACGCTTCTTTCATCTTAGAAATGTCATTCTCCAAACTATCTGTATCTGTTGCTATTCTGAAATCCCTTATGTTGGTCAGTATGTCGACTCTTACGTTTTTCGCGTGGAATATCCCCTTGTTCTCCAGGTCTATCTGTATCACGAAAGGCTCGTTTATGTATATCGATTGCACGTCGAACCTGTTTATCTCGAGACCATACGCCCCTGTCACGCCGAGTTCGTTCTTAGCGTACGTCCCCTGGGTTATCTGTTTTGCGAATTCTGTAGGACTGGTGAAAAGCAGCCAGGTCTGGCCGAACGTCTGCTGGAACTGGCCGAACATGTCCCCGATCGGTTCCATGAATTCTGTCACTGAGTTGTGAATGGTCGGCCACCACTCCCCGAAGAACGCGACGCCCATCGCCTGTTGTCCCGCTCCCAGACCGAACACGGTGAACCCGACTATCAATATTATGACCCCCATCCAGGGCCTTGTCTCGGCCGGGGTTGTCAAACCAGATACCAGCCCGAGGACCCACACAGCGCTGAATATTATGCCACCTGTCCCTGTGAAGAAACCGCCGACAAATGAGAAACCACCGCCCATAAGACCGAAACCACCTGCAAGGAAGGCAAGCATTATGAACAAGAAAATTATCTTATCGAGCATTTCATGACCTTCCCCTGTTCCACTCCCAAGTCTGCCCAAAGCCCTCGTAATACTTTCCTTTTCCGTTGCAACTGGGAATACAACAAAGAACGCGAGTGTCAACCAACCCAGTTCCCTTGACTGGAAGATCCCCGCTCCAAACGCCCCGAAAATGAAAACTGCTATGAATACGCCTAACAAGACCCGGAAGAACGAAAGTATGAAATCATAAGGTTTCCTGGGCTCGAACTCCACGGGCATGGAGAAGTAAAACCCGAAAGCAAGGAATAGAAGGATCAAATTAGACGTAGGGAATGGGGTTGTGTAAAGACCTCCTATGAAACATATTATTATCCCGACCTTCATAACAGCCTTCATAAAGGCAAGACCGGTATTTGTCCTGTTTTCTTTTGTCGCCAAAAGACTCCCAGCATTAAATCTTAACTTTGCGGCTTCAGGGCTTTCAGGGTCAACATCTTCAAAAACATTCTCAACAATCTTGGTTTCCTCTGGGTCTGGAAGTATCGTGTAAAAAGACCAGAAAAGGAAACCTACCATGAACCATATGTTGCCCAAAGTAGCCGAAATCGCAACACCAACAACGAGCAAAAGCAGCGAAAAGAAAACAGTTCTCACGTTATGGCCGACTTTTCTGGCAAAACGGTTTAGTGGGTCAGAAACCCTTCTAGGCAGTTTAGCCCTTTTCTCTTCAAGTTTTTCTTTCTCGATCTTTTCTTCCTCTTTTAACCTCTCTTCTTCGGTTTTCTTTTTTATTTCCTCTTGTCCTTTTTCGTATTCCTCTTGCTCCTCTTTGGAGAATCTTCTGGTATCTTTATCCGAAAGACCTTTGGATTCTATGAACTTTTGAAAATCTATCCCATCTTCGTCTTTATTTATCAATTCTTTATTTTTTTTATCTTTACTTACCTCCTTAGCACTTATATTTGCTTTTACATATCTATTCACGTTTTTTCCCCCTTTGCTGATGAGTTTACGAACACCCTCCAGCTGTTTTCCAAAATCGGTTTTATGACCTAACTTCACCTTTCCTACAAATTTTTTCTTAATGTGATCCCAATAACTTCCTGGCTCTAAATGCTTTTTTGCCAGTTTATCGCGCAAAGATTTGTCCAACCCGTCTAAGTTTTTCCCCAACACGATTTTCTTCTGTTCTTGCCACTCTCCATAATCCTCAGCAGCAAGCCTTGTTGCATGCAGTCCTGGTCCGTGAACAGGACATATAAATTCATAAATCCTTGATGTGTGTGCCCCCCCTGAAGGTGGCGGGTAGTTTCTGGTAATTCTTTGCCCCCCGCAGATATCGCATCTTTCGTTAACAACAGGTGTTATCTTCTTACCCTTCCTTACGAAATAATTTCTGCAGTCATTACAATAAAAGACAGCATCAACACCCTGAATTATATAATCATTAATCCAATCTGGATATTCTCCAGAAACTTGAGAAACAAGTTCCCTGTATGCTGGAGGCCCGTGTATGTGATAGCAGTTTGGACAGGGAACACCTTCTTCAGGAGGCCCTTCTTCATGCGGAGGAAGTTCT
>CBEVTC010000068.1:0-3626 GCA_965552715.1 uncultured archaeon
ATACCGATACAAACCGATCGCTCTGTTGCAGACCGAAACGGACTTGATCCGTTTCTTTCGAAATTGCCAACTGAGCTACCGAGGCATAATAGTTTTTTTTGATTCTGTATGTTTAAATTAGTGATTCTTTCCATATAACATTATGGAAAACGAGAATTTCAGAAGGGCAATGCCTTTGCTGTTTATAGTTTCATTATTCTGGTCTCTCGCCTTCATATTCATACCCATATACCTTTCAGAGGTCGGTCTGACAGGATACGAGATAGGGATACTCATCGCTATCTACACGTTGACGCCCATTTTCTTTTCATTCCCCACAGGAATAGTCAACGACAGGTGGACCATCCGCTTAACACTGATAGTGGGGATAGTCATGGCTTCCTCGTTCTTTTTAGGACTCGGTTTTTTCGAGAGTTTTCTCATATTCATCCCCTTCTTTTTGCTGGGGGGCCTGGGGAACAACCTGGAAGACATATCCCTCAGAACGCTCGTTTACAAGACGAGGATGGAAGGAAAGGAGGGGGAGAAGTTCGGGATTTACAACCTCGTGAGGAACATAGGAGCCCCCGTCGGTTTGTTCGTTGGAGGGACGCTTATATTCCTGCTGGACTTCTCGTTCACGCTGAAGATAATAGGGATTTTATATCTGCTGGTCATCCCCCTGGTCTCGTTCAGGCCCATAACAAAATATAGGGTGAAACTCACAGAATACGGACAGGACTTTCTGAACAAGAAAGTAATTTCGCTCGGAATAATAATTTTCCTGTTCACCCTTCACTGGGGGGCTGAGCATACGTCTTACGGGCTCTTCCTGAGAAATAACCTCGGGCTCGACATATTCCTCGTTGGCGTATACACCTCGGTCACGCTGTTCTTTTTGGGTCTGACAGCATACATCTTCGGTAAGAGGATAGACAGGGGGAAAAGCAACATGAAGAACGTCTTCATCGCGGGGATGATAATTTCAGGCGTTTTCCATATACTGCACACAATCCCAATACCATGGCTTTCCTTCCTCTTCAGGATAGTACACGAGATGGGGGACGGCATGACGATGATCGCCATTTATTTCTGGGTTTCCAAGCTGTTTGGAGTAAAAAGGATTGGCGGAAACTCGAGTCTCATGTTCACTATGACTCTTCTTGGCAACGTTGTAGGTTCGTTGATATACGGGCCGATAGGTTACCTTATGGGGTATCACATACCCCTGATAATTTCCGGGGTAACAACAATATCGTGCGCTTTCCTTCTGCTCATTTTCGTGAAGGTTTTCAGAATCAGGGAGACTTTCTGATTCCCAACTTTTCAGCAAGCCCGTCCACCTTCCTGTGAAGTTCTTCCATCGAACTGCTATTATCCACTGAGAAATCAGACATTTCCACTGTTTTGTTTATTATACTTTCCGTTTCCCTTTCATCTATATTCATAAATTCCTCGAATGTGAGGCGTCCTTCCCCTTTCGTCCCGCGCCTTATTATCCTCTCATAACGTTTCTCCACCTTACATTCCACGTTAACGAGTTTGAAATTATCCCCGAAATGAAGCTTGAAGTGATCGTATTCCTCGGGGTAACGAATACCGCTTATCGCCCAGAATCCCTCTTTGCCTATCTTCTCGCATATGAGTTCCGTTAGTATGTGGTTCCCCTTTTTCTTTCTCATCTCCAGAGCGAGATTTATCAGGTTCTCCCTTGTGATCGCTTTCCCCTCTTTCTTTAGAACCGGGGCAAGGATGTGATCGAGATAGGTGAGAACGTGAAAACCGTATTTCCCCCTTAGATATTCCGCTACCGTGTCCTTCCCAGAGCCCCTTTTCCCGGTCACGCCAATAACAAGGAACTTCATGGATATAAATTTGTCTCTTTACTTAAAAATAAAAATAAACTGGGCTCTTCCCAAAAGTTCTCGCCCTCTGCACCTATCCCCTGATTTCTTGATCGAACTCCGAGATCTGGTGTTTAAGGGTTATGAGCATGTCGTTCGTTGTCTCAAGGGATTTCTGCATCATACTCTTCTCTTTCTGAAGATTCCTGATCTGCTGGCTCAACGTAAACTTCTCTGATTGCAGTTCTGCTTTGTCATCCTTCATGGAATTGATTTTCGATTGCAAGTTTTCCTCTTCCTCTTCCTTCTTCTTCAGTTCCTCCTGCATCTTGTTCCTCGTTTTCTTCAGGTGTTCAACCACTTCCTTTAACTGAATTTCCTGGTCTTTTAGCTGTCTCACCTTCTTTTCCAGAATTCTCCTCTCTTCTTTTATGTCCAGCGCTTTTACGACATCCTCGTTGAGCGTGTCGAGGACGCCTTTCAAACCCTCATGTATATGTTTCATTGATCTTTTCACCATCAAGACACCTCGCTTATTTATAATTAGCATTTATTTATATTTAAACATTTTAAACGTTCATTCCTTTATCCTGTGACGTTCTATCATCCTCAGGATCTCGGCAAGCTGGTTGTTTATGGAATCCACGCTTAACTGGGAAGGAGTGAGCTCTATCTTCCCCTTCTTGAGCGAACCCTTCTCGATCCAGCCCCCCTGTTCGTAAGAATAAACGTAATTCCTTTTCACATCTTCCGTTAGCTTCCTTACCTTCTCCTCCATTACCTCCACGAGCCTCACGAATCTTTTGTTGTTTTTCGCGAGTTTTCGGACCTCTTCCTTCAACTTCACGTTATCCTTCGTGAGCTTTTTGAATATCTTCCTGTCCCTTTTAAGGATTTCTTTCGGATTTTCCGTAGAAGTCGCTGCGAGTATCTTTTCCCAATAATCCAAGGCCATAATATTCTTATGTTTTCGCTGTTTTAAAAATTTGGGTTACGGACTAGCGGAAGAAACAAGGTTGTTCTCCCTCATGAACTTGCAGACCTTGCAGAACTCGAAACCCGTATCTTCAGGCTTCACCTCGCCTTTTGCGATGCCTTTCGTTATATTCTCAAGGAGTTTAAAGAGGTTTGGATCCTCAAGGAAAACCTTCGTTTTCTTCCCCCTGAGCTCTCCTTTGTATTGAGAGATCGCGGGCTGCGTGGTGTCGAGCATTGCTGCTACCTGGGTCTGGGAGAAGCCGTGGTCATCCATCAGCCTTTTCGCTACCAGTGCCCGGAAGCCCGGGAGCAGTTCACCGATCATGTTTTCGCAAAGCGGTTTCATGAATATTTCCTTTTCCATGTTTAAACTCGAATTGTATAAATTGGAGGAAGGGTTTATAAATATAACGGTGTTATGTCCAGAACTTTGATTTGAATTAATGTGTTGTTCTTTTCCTCTATTTATACCGAAAAAAAACAAATATTACATATGGTCAACAGGGAACTTATCGATTATATCAGAAAAAACCTTGAAAGTGGTCATTCAAAAGAAATGGTGAAAAATGAATTATTAAGACATGGATGGGCGGATTCTGATATAAATGAAGCCTTTGCGGAGTTGGATAGGGAAAAAATGCCTAATCACATTGAGCATGAAAAAATTTCTGGGAGTTCGAATATTTCAAAATTTAAATATGGCTCGGTAAAAACAGCAATCTCTAATTTATTGCTTTATGGTTTGGGGTATTTGTTGCTTCATAAATATAGGAGATTTTTTGCGTTCTTTTTGGGTAGATTTTTCAACACCACATTGCAATCGAT
>CBEVTC010000069.1:0-3623 GCA_965552715.1 uncultured archaeon
CCTCCGGATATCCAGGAGAAAATAGTAGAGCTCGAGAAAATTGCGAAGCATGTTGACATCCTCAAGAAATGGAAGCAGACAGTGGAAGAGGTAAAACTCCTCCGCTCGAAAGTCATGAAAGCTCCTCCCTCCCCGAAGACAGAGGAAACAAAGGAGACCGTCACCAAGGATATAGAAGAGGTCAGGAAGGAGATAGAGGACATGAGGAATGAGATGAGGGCCCCGAAGGCAGAGGAAACAAAGGAAATGGAGGAAATGAGGAAGGAGATAGATAATGTGAGGGAGGAACTCAAGACCAAGAGACTAACTCCTCCGAAGCCGGATGAAGCAGAGAAAATAGAAGAAATAAGGAAGGAGCTAGAGGAGGTGAGGAATGAGATGAGTACCAAGAAATTACCTCCTCCAACGCCCCCGATCGACGTCATAAGCCTGCGAAAAACAATCGAGGATAACAGGAAGACCATCGAGAATCTCAAATCCATGATATCGGGGAAACCTGAGAAAGACCTTCCTAACATTGGCGCCATCAAAAAGATGATAAACGAGAACAGAAAACTTGTTGAGGACCTGAGAACCAAGGTCCAAGAATCCGTTTCAGCGGTACCCGTCGAGACGCACGGCGAACTGGAAAACCTCCACAACGAGATAACGAAACTGGAATCCGAAGTGAAGCGGCTGAAGGAAGAAAAACCGGCCGTGGTGGGACTAAAAAGTAGACCGGGGGGTGAACCGCCAAAGAGCGAGATAGACTCCCTCAGGATGGAAGTCTTCGCAAAGCTGGAAGACTTGAACATGAAGTTCGGGATGAAAGGATCCGAGGAACTGAAAAATGCAATAGACGCTAACAGGATGAGTGTAGAAAAGCTGAAATCGATAATTTACGGTAAAGAGGTGGATATGGACGGCGTAATAAAGGAAATAAACAAGAACAGGAGATTCATAGAGGAAATGAAGGATGCGGTTATGGGGAAAACCAGTAAAGTCATACTTCCCCCTGAACCGGAACTGCGAAAGAAAATGCTTCAGGTAGAGCAGAGGATCGAATCCCTTGGAAGGAAGCTCGAGAAGATGAATAAGATGAAACCCATAAAGATCCCCAGGCTGCCGAGACCCGAGATCCCGCAGAAGATGGACGTCGAGAAAATCAAAAAGGACGTGGATTCTGTTCTCTCGAGAATGAGGGAATTCGTGACAAAGGACGAGATAGAAAAGGGATTCCTGGAGAAGAGGCTGAAAACCGATGAAAAGCTCGTGAAAGAAGACCTCGAGAAGGAACTGGACGAGATAAAGAAGACTATTATCCGGAACGAGGATCACATAGACAACATCGTCTCGGACATGGAAGAGGTGAAGAAGGAAGTGGGAACCGTTGAAAAACGCGAGTGGTCAAAGGTAAGCGAGCTCCCGGAAATCGAGGAACTCAAGAAAAGGATCGATGGACTGGAGAAAAGGTTAGAAAGTGGCGGGGAGAGGCCGATGTTCATCGAGTGATTTTACTTTCCCTTTCTCCTTGACATTAATGAAAACAAACGTCTTCTGGTGTGGCGCTTCGCGTGGGGGAGGTGTATCTCGTGCATGTACTTCACGTCCTCAACCGAGTAGAACGCCCCCGGATCGAAATTCTTGATCATGTTCACCACGTTCCTCAGCCTTTTCCTCTTTACAATCGTGAACACCATCTCAACATTCGACTTCTTCCCTTTCGCGTCAATGCTCGTGGTTTTGTGCCCGGATGTTTCGAGCTTCTCTATTAGTCCGGTCGGGTCCTTCTTGGTCACCGTAACCACGCTCAGGTAACCCATCGCAAGCTTGCTTTCAAGATATATGCCGAAAAACGTTCCCATCGCGAATCCGGCCGCATACGCTATGTAGTTAATGAAGTTCGTGAGGTTCTGCATTATCTGGGTTATTGCCATCAGCCAAACCAGGACCTCGAAAAAACCGACAACAGGAGCCAGGTACTTGAAGCCCTTGGAAATGAATATTATCCTTATGGTCCCCATCGTGACGTCAAGTATCCTGGCCAGGAATATCAAAACCGGTATCAAGACCAGCCCGAACAATTCACCGTTCATTTTCTTACCCTCAAATCAATTATACATCAAGCTAATATATAAAATTTTTATTTCAATAATTATTAAAGGCGGTTTGATGGCGAAGGACAAGGTAACGGTAATCTGCGGCGTGGACGAGGCTGGAAGGGGAGCAGTCCTCGGTCCGCTTGTCATAGCAGGTGTCTCTTTCCGAGAGAAAGACCTCTCCAAGCTGAAAAGGCTCGGCGTGCGCGATTCCAAGGAGCTAACCCCGAAACAAAGAGAGCATATGGCGGAGAGGATTGAGAAGATCGCGAAGGACGTGGTAGTTATCAAGGTCGGGCCCTGCAAGATAGACAGCTACAGCAGGCAGGGCGTTAATCTCAACCGAGTCGAGGCGATGAAGATGTGTACGATCATCGACTGCCTGTGCGCGCACAAGACGTACGTGGACAGTCCCGAACTCAACCTCGGGAAGTTCAAGCGGATTCTCGGGAAGATGATGAAGAACGAGACGGATTTGGTGGTCGAGCACAAGGCCGACGTGAATTACCCGGTCGTTTCAGCCGCTTCCATCATAGCGAAGGTCGAGAGAGACAACGAGATGGAGGAACTCCGAAAGAAGTACGGGGCCGATGGGACGGGCTACCCGAGCGACGAAAGAACGATAAACTGGATGAAAGCCTATCTCAAAGAGCACAAGAAGTTCCCTGAAGAAGGCCTGGTCCGCCACACCTGGATGACCACGAAGGGTTTGCTAGGGGATCACAGGCAGATAAGGTTAGGAAACTTCTTCAAGAAATTAGTGGGCAAGTGACTGGTCTCCGCCGTACTTACTTTTCACGGCTTCCCACATCTTACCCAAAAGTTTAAAATCCTTTTCATTAAATTCATCGAATGCGTCTGGCATTCCTTCTAACTTTGGTGGTTTCAATTCAAAAAACGTATCTCCTTCATAAGAGAGCGAAACGCCCCTATGACTTGCTATTTTCTTGCTGATTTTATCGAGTCTACCTTTTCCTTCGATTTCGTGGTCGGTATAAATGATTGTAATCTGTCTCCTCCCGTTTACATTTTTGCTCACAACCATTAACTTTTCCAGCTCGTTCCCTTTGTTTCCGTCTATTTCATATTCAAAAGACAGCCTTCCGCCTTTGTCAGAGGCTATTACGTCTATTTCCTTGATATATTTTACAAACTCGGCCATTTTTTCTTCAGAAAATTTTGGATATTCGGACTCTTGTATTATTCCCGGATCCGTTGATCCAATGTTTGATTTCGATATATTTTCGAGTCTAAATTCAGGGTCTGGTTTAGGTGCCATTTCAATTCTATATTCGTTTGGTTTTGGGTTGTCATATTTCTGTATAACGTGGGCATCGAAAGGCATGGGAGCTTCTGCTGATTGTGTAAATAATTTAGCAAACGAAAGTCCGTAAGAAAGTAATTTCCCAACTGCCATCTATATTATTAATGCAAAAACTTAAAAATTAATTCTGTTCCTGAATTCAGGGCCTGAACCTCAGCATCGTGCGAGGGAAGGGGATCGAATCCTTTATGCTTTCTAATTTACACAACCAGGCGACCAAG
>CBEVTC010000070.1:0-3548 GCA_965552715.1 uncultured archaeon
TTTTAAACATAATTACTACTTATAAGTCATATTTATAAACTTAACATCTTTTCACGCTCCCCTCAGAACCAGTTACTTTTTAACGGACTCGTGTTCTACTCTTGATACATGTTCACGTACTTTAATGAGGTCGGGTTTTTCATGGAGTTCCTTTTTCCATTTCTCAAAAACCTTGTTAGCGTATTCGAACATATCTTCGGTTCCCGAGTCTCCCCTTCTATGTAAATCTATAATATCAACAATACCGTCACACTTATAATCGATATATAAGTAACCTTTATTAACATCCTTGATAACAAGCATTACATCAAATTTATCTTCCTCAAGTTCATAATGTGTGAATGAAATACTTGGTCTGACGCCTGGAATTCCAGTTTGAGTAATCTCATAGTCTCCAGAACCAGGGTGACCATCTCTCTTTACAGGAGGAGAATATTCTGGTTTTTCTTTCTCTGCTAAAGTAGGATATTCTTCTGTTCCTCGTTGACAACCAGAAATAAACGGGAATAGTGAGACGAGAAATACACCAATCTTCGTGTATTTTTTCATAACACCCCATTAAAATATAGTTTAGGTCTTTTTATGCTTTTTCTTATGAATCTCTATGTCCACACCCCCCTCAGAACCAGCGTCGTAACATTTATAAACACTTGAATACCTAAACAACCTATAAACGGGATTCAAGTTAAAAGGATTTGCTTTTTCTTGGATTAAAGAGAGATTAAAGATATAATATGACACAATTCAGAAAACTGGGCATAATAGAGCCCATATTGAAAGTAATAGAGAATGAGAATTTCAAGGAACCCAGCGAAATACAGAGAAAGGCGATCCCGCTAGTCCTAGGAAGAAGGGACGTGGTGGCAGGATCCGCGACAGGATCGGGCAAAACGCTTGTTTTCGGTTCAGACATCATACAGAATTCCGAGAGAGGGGGAGGAATACAGTCACTGATCCTCACGCCGACAAGGGAGCTGACCGTGCAGAACACCAGGGCCCTGCGCAAATTCTCGAAGTACAAACCTTTAAACTTCATCTCCGTATACGGAGGGGTTTCAATAGGCCCGCAGATAGAAGGACTGAAAACAGCGGACGTGGTCATAGGGACCCCGGGAAGGGTCCTCGACCACATAGGCAGGAGGACGATCGATCTCAGGAAGGTGAAGATCCTCGTGCTTGACGAGGCGGACACCATGCTTGACATGGGATTCATAGAAGACGTTGAAAAAATAATCAGGGAATGTCCTCGCAACAGGCAGACTCTTTTGTTTTCCGCGACCATAACAATGGACGTCGCTCATCTCGCCAGGGACTACATGAATGATCCGGTTGACGTTTCGGCTGAAAATTACATAGATGCAGACAAGCTGGAACAGGTTTATTATGACGTGCCCGACAATCTCAAGTTCTCCCTGCTCGTGCACCTGCTCAGGGAAGAAGAGGGAGGGCTTGTGATGGTTTTCTGCAACACAAGGGAATACGTGGATTTCGTCGCGGACAACCTGGAGCGTGCCGGGATAAAGGCAATGGCCATCCATGGCGGCCTCACCCAGGACAAGAGGAACAGGGTAATGGAAAAATTCCATTCGAACGAGGTATACGTCCTAGTCTGTACGGACGTCGCTGCCAGGGGGCTCGACATCCGCGGGGTTTCCCATATTTACAATTACGACATACCGAAGGATTCCAAGCAGTATATCCATAGAGTAGGGAGGACGGCAAGGGCAGGCAAACGCGGAAAAGCCATAAGCATCCTCGGGGAAAGGGATTACGAGAATTTCCGGCGCGTTCTCCAGGACAGCGAACTGGACATCGAGAGGGCTGAACGCCCCCGCGTCGAGAGGATAAGAACAATGCGGAATCAAAGGCGGCGCATGCCTTCTGGCAGGCGTGATTTCACGAGGCGTGATCACGGCAGGGGGAGAAGGCACAGAAGATGATATTATTAAACCATATAACAACAGATATAGTATATTATAAAATAGGAGTGATATAATGGAAGAAGAAACGAAAAAGGACAGCTTCGGAAGAGAGATGCACAGAGTTACATGTGCTGACTGCGGAAAAGACACTGAAGTTCCCTTCAAGCCTGACGGAAGCAGGCCTGTTTATTGCAGAGATTGTTTCCAGAAGCACAAACCAAGAAGATCAGAAAGATTCTAGATCAGCTTCTGGATCGTAATCAAGTTAATCACTATTTCTTTATTTTATCCGCCTTCCAGCCACAGCTTCAGGAAATAAAATACGCCGGGGGCGGGAATATCTCATAACCCCCACAGAACCGGATTCCCGTTCTTGCCGAAAAACCAATCGGCTTCCTGGCCTTTTCCGGTCCGCTCGGATTTAAAAACCCCTAAGGGTATATATAAAGAAAAAGTATAAAGACGAGGAGATTTCATGGAAGAAGAGGAAAGGAAAGAGGGAAAAGACAGATTCGGAAGAGAAATGCACAAAGCCACATGCGCTGACTGCGGAAAAGAATGCGAAGTTCCCTTCAAGCCTTCGGGAGACAGACCTGTTTATTGCAGGGACTGTTATCAAAAGCATAGACCACAAAGACGCTTTTAATTCGTTTGATTAAAGGTTTCTGGTTCTTTGTTCTGATTTTGTTAGTTTTTATTCTATCTCAGAAAGTAAAAATTCAGACCTCACAAACCAGCGTGCTCTTCTCTTGTGGCCGGCGTGCTTTAAAATCAGACTCCGAGCTGCTGCTTTATTTGTTTGTGGAGGGGCTTGTACTGCTTCCAGCGTTTCCTTTTCGTGAAAATTGGTATTGCAACCTCCTCTGCTATAATTCCCGCAGCCGTGCCTGAAACAAAACCGGAAATTTCATTTACCAGGAATTTACTAAAAGGAGAAGTGAAATAGGGGTGCGGCAAGTCGCGAATCCACGAGAGTTTGTTGGCAATGCTTCTGACCCCTGAATACAGGGCGTCCTTGGGCGCAGGGTCTCTGGTGACGGCGGAGTAAAGCTCGATAGCGGAAGGGACCAGAATACCTATTCCCACGCTCACGCGAAGGGGGGTGAATATTTTCTTCAATTTGGAGGGCTTTTTGGGATTCTTCCCGTCGTCTTCTCTGGTTTTGTATCCCAGTTCCTCCTTTCTTTGTTCGACGTAACCGGGAATCGAATCAAGGACTGCCTTTTCATGGGTTTTAAGCGACATTCGGGCTTCTTCCGAGAGGCGTTTTTCTTTCTGGTACTCGTCGAAAACCCTTCTGATGTCCTTCTGGAGCCATCCCACCGTGTAATCCGCTTCGAACAGTGGCTGGTAACCTGCGCGCAAATCCGTCTTTCCGCATTTCCTGTAGACGTCTTTCGCGAGATTCCCGAGTATACGCCTGTCGCCTGGAGTAATCATGTTTATTTTCGGAGAGTTAGAAATTTAAACCCTATTGTAACATGCCGCTTGATTTCCTCGTCGAACTTGCTTTTATTTTTTAGTAACCGACGCTAATTATAATTCATGAAGACCGGAAAA
Source organism: uncultured archaeon (assembly GCA_965552715.1). GTDB lineage: Archaea > Aenigmatarchaeota > Aenigmatarchaeia > QMZP01 > QMZT01 > JAZGEG01. Next base: position 3,483 of record CBEVTC010000070.1, read on the forward strand.
ATTTTGGCGGTGGTCTAGGTTCTTGCGTTCGTGGTGATCGGGTGCGTCACAACAACGGTGACAGGT
>CBEVTC010000071.1:0-3356 GCA_965552715.1 uncultured archaeon
ACGGGAGTTCTCTTCGGAACGTACATGGTTCCCTTCAAATTGTCTGGTATTAATCCAGGAAATTTCTATTTCCAGATTTCTGTGGGTATATTTATAACGAGTCTCGTTATTTTCCTCCTTAAAAGAAAGGTTCCGCAAGATATGCAGTTCAAAAACGGGCTGTTGAGTGGGATATTGTGGGGGATTGCAAACTTCTTTGGGTTATATCTCATAATCTTTTTCGGCATAGCCAAAACAGGTCCGCTGACACAGACTTGCGTTATCGTGGGAACGCTCTGGGGGCTTTTCTACTTCAAGGAATTCAAGGAAAGGGGGAAGATATTCCGTATTATGATGAGCACTTTGATAATACTAGCAGGCGCGTTGCTAGTTGGATTAGCATAGAGAAGTTCTTTTCAAAATACACGCACCCCTATTGGACGCGAATGAAAGACCTGCCGGAAGAAGGGGACGGGCTGGCGATTTTCAGGAACGCCGTGGAGTACGCGAAGAGAAAATTCTAGTTCTGTGTATATTTAAATATGCGTATTGAAATAAAAGACAAAAGGAGTAGTTTATATGGCGTTTAGAGAAAGGCGTTTCGATAGGAGATCGGATAATAGAAGAGATTTCGGACCAAGAGAGATGCACAAGGCTGTTTGTTCTGAGTGCGGAAAAGAATGTGAAATCCCATTCAAGCCCACAGAGGGCAGGCCCGTCTACTGTAGAGATTGCTTTGCCAAGAAGAGAAAGTTTTAGGAAACAGGTTCGCAACACACCGAGGCCACGCTATTCTGAGAGTGCGGTTTTAGAATAGGTTACCTACAGGAATACCGAATGCCAAATTTTATAAAACACATTCCCAAAGAATAGTTATGAAAGTTTTAATCGTATGCGGGAGCGAATCAGACCTTCACGTGGCGAGGAAGGCGGAGGACGTTCTTAAAGACAACAAGATTCCCTTCGAAATACACATTTCCTCTGCGCACCGCGACCCGAAAGGAACCGAGAAGCTCGTCAGGCACACGGACGCGGACGTGATAATAGCTGTCGCTGGTCTCTCAGCGGCCTTGCCCGGTTTCGTCGCCTCGCACACTGACAAGCCCGTTATAGGCGTGCCGGTTAACGTGAAGCTGGACGGTCTGGATTCGTTACTGGCGATAATGCAGATGCCGAGCGGGGTCCCGGTCGCGACCGTGGGGGTGGACAACGCGAAGAATGCGGCACACCTGGCGATCAGGATTCTAAGACTGAAGGGGAAGAAATGATAGGGGACGAGATCGTAAGGAAACAGCTGGAGAACACCCTCGAAAAAACGGACTTCTCTGGGCTCGGGAACAAATACGAGGGAAAGGTCAGGGATAACTACACGCGGGGGGACAAAAGGGTTATAATAACGACCGACAGGATTTCGGCTTTCGACCGGGTTCTCGGGACCATCCCTTTCAAAGGGCAGACCCTGAACGGACTCGCTTCATTCTGGTTCGATAAAACTAAGCACATCGTCAGGAACCACATGATCGATTCACCAGACCCGAACGTGATGGTTGTCAGCGAATGCAGACCCATACCGGTTGAGATGGTCGTTCGCGGTTACATAACCGGCGTCACGAAGACATCCGCCTGGTACAACTACTCACGGGGGGTTAGGAACTTCTGCGGCGTCCGCCTGCCGGAAGGTCTGAAGAAGGATCAGAAATTCGACTCCCCTATTCTCACGCCGACCACGAAGGCCGGGCACGGGGACCATGACAGGTCCATATCCCCCAAGGAAATAATTTCCGAGGGAATCCTTTCGGAGGATATGTTCGAACGGTTGAAGGAAATAAGCTTCAGGCTCTACGATTTCGGAGTCCGGTGGGCAAAGAAGAACGGCCTGATACTGGTGGACACGAAATACGAATTCGGTCTGATAGGGGGCGAGATCGTTCTCATGGATGAGATACACACCCCTGATTCCTCGAGGTTCTGGTTCGCTGATACGTATCAGGAGCTCTTCGAAAAAGGAGAGGAGCAGAGGAAGCTCGACAAGGAATACGTCAGAGCATGGCTGGCAGGGCGGGGTTTCATGGGGGACGGAACCCCTCCAAAGCTCACTGATGAGGTCAGGGCAGAGGCGGCTAAAAGATATATACGGGCTTATGAGATCATAACAGGAGAGAAGTTCACGATAACTGAGAAGCCCGTGATCGAGAGGATAAGGGAAAATCTTATGAATGAAGGATATCTGAAGAGGTGATGGTATGGCTATACACCCGATAGAATATCGGTATTATTCGGATGATATGAAAAATATATTCGATGAGGAGACGAAATTGCAGACATGGCTTGACGTGGAAGCAGCCCTCGCCAGGGCACAAGCCAAACTGGGCGACATCCCGAAGAGCGCTGCCGCGAAGATCACGAAAAAAGCCAGTACAAAATACGTGAAGGTGAAGAGAGTTAAGCAGATAGACAGGAAGATACACCATGATTTAATGGCTATGGTGAAAGCGCTCACAGAGGTCTGCGGGAAAGAGGGGAAATACGTCCATTACGGATCAACCTCTTACGACATCGAGGATACAGCCCTGGCTCTGCAGTTGAGGGACGCGATCGAAATCATCGAAAAGGACCTCCAGAGAATGAGGAAGGTTCTGATAGGTTTGACCAAGAGATACAAGAAAGTGGTCTGCATAGGGAGGACGCACGGTCAGCACGCGGTCCCGACGACTTACGGCCTGAAATTCGCAAACTGGCTGTGCGAAGTGCAGAGGGGAATCGAACGTTTAGGGCAGGTTAAGGAAAGAATTCTTGTGGGGAAGATGACAGGAGCTGTGGGAACGCAGGCAACTTTCGGTAAGAAAGCGAGAAAGCTGCAAGCGCTCGTTATGAAAAACCTCGGTCTTAAGCCCGTGATGGTTTCCACCCAGGTAATCCAGAGGGACAGGCACGCAGAGCTAATTTTCACCCTCGCCCTGATAGGCTCGACCCTGGAGAAGATCGCAAAGGAGATAAGAAACCTCCAGAGGACGGAGATAGCGGAAGTCCTGGAAAAGTTCGGGAAGAAACAGGTAGGGAGCTCGACAATGCCACACAAGAGAAACCCATGGAAATCCGAGAACGTCTGCTCGCTCGCAAGAGTCCTTAAGTCACACGTTTCAATCGCCCTGGACAACAACCCGTTAGAACACGAACGGGATCTCACGAATTCCGCCAACGAGAGGATAATCTTCCCTGAAAGCTTCCTCCTCCTGGATTTCGAATCTGCCGGTGTCAATCCCATTCTTTGATGAGATATCTTCTATCTTACTTCGTCTCCCTACCAGGATTGCTTCCACCATCCCCTCGCCGCGGGCCTGTTCAACCAGCTCCTCAGCGAGCTGCCTCTCCTCCGG
>CBEVTC010000072.1:0-3285 GCA_965552715.1 uncultured archaeon
AGCGTATATTTGAGTTTTTTGCCCCCTAAATCCAAGCTGAGTATGTATGTTCCGGACATCTGATCACATGAAACCTCAATAAGAATTATAATAAGGGAAAATTTTAAAAACCCTTAATTCGATCTCACCACCATTCAGGCTCGTAGGGGAAAGCCCTGGAACGAAGCCTGTAGAGGTTATCTTTCACGATTTCGCTAAGCTCCTTTCCCGAGGGTTCTTCCTCCCTTCCGATTACGTGTATAACCGTGTTAATCCTGGGTATTTCCTTGATGTAAACATGACTGGGCTTCCTCTTCCCCCTTTCCAGAAGATCGTAATACGTTGTCGATAACCTTTCGAAATATCTCCAGTTTTCTCCCATAAGCTCACCAATTTGATTTTTCGGGAAAAGTTTTAAAAACAGATATTATTTTTTTCGCAGAACACCGCTACCCTTAATTCTTCATACTTGAATTTTTCCCCCATTTCTGCTATATAACCTTCCACAAGTCCCCACGATTCCGGATTAAGGTCGAGGTGGGGCATGAGTTCCTTGTTTAAGATATACAATGCATCAATGGCGTTGTTAGGGACGTGCACAGACCGCTTCTTGTTGTACATGGATTACTAAAAGAACGTAAATTTTATAAACCTTAAAACCTTTTAACGGGCTGTTCCCAATACTAATAATCCGTGATGGCATGTTCGGGCTTGTGATATTCGACCTTGACGGGACGCTCCTCGACACCAAGGACGCGATCGCGAAGAGTTTAAACGTTACCTTCAAAGAGATCGGGTTAGGCCCCTACGACTGGGAAAAGAATATAGTAAGGTTCTTCGGCAGGCCGTTCGAGGAGTGGGCTGAAACCCTTCTGAAAGAGGCAGGGAAATATTCAAAGGAAGAGGTGGAGAGGGTTTCGGACAGGATGTGGGAGAATTACTCGACCACGGGCGTGAAGCACGCGAAGCTGATGCCCGGGGCGGTGGAGGTCCTCAATTCGCTCAAGAAGAAGGGGATGAAGCTCGCGGTCGCCACGAACATGAAATCCAGGAACGTTAAAGTTTTCTTTTCGGAATTCGGCCTGGATAAATATTTCGACAAGGTATGCACGATTTCCGATGTCGAGAAAGGAAAGCCCCACCCGGACCAGATCGAGTGCATACTCGAGGACCTGGACATCGGAAGGAAGGAAGCCTTAATGGTCGGGGATTCGAAGTCAGACCTCGATTTCGCCAAGAATGCGGGAGTAAAGCTCGCCCTCCTCGACTCCCCATGGAATCAGGGTCTGAAGCCTGATTACAGGATAAAAAAACTGGAAGAACTACTGGAAATAATTTAATACGCGCTTATTATGATTTGACACCAATATTATACAAGGGCGATTTTATAGCGAAAAAATGCATCAACAGCATTGATATGCATTGGCAGATGGGCAGGTGCAAGCTTGACAATTGTTTGTGCTGCATCTATCCTCAGGAGAGATGTTCGAATTTTGTTGAGAGAGTGTTCAGGAGATAGATCATTCTCTCTTGTTGAAAATAAAGTAGCCGATCACCCCTATCAATACCAAAAGCGTTCCGAACGGCGAATTATAGAGAATGAAAAGGATGGTTCCTGATATCAGCAGGATAAGCAGAATGATCGCTATCAGCTTGTTCTTTATCATTCCTTCACCTCAGCATCGCGTACAAATCCTTGGCCTCCTGGTTTCCATGAGCACTGCTGTCGCTTCCTTGTATTTTTCCATGCACCCCTCAGAGCAGAAATCCTTCTTCCACAGCCCGACCCTTCCGTAAACTTCGACTTTTTCGTTCACCCCTTTCTTCACAGGCTTTTTGCAGAAGGCGCATCCCTTTTTGAGAAACATGGTTTAGATATGGAAAAGAGAGAATAAAAATTTACCCCAGTTCGGAGAGTTGGCGTATCCTCTTGAGCATGTTAGGGTGCGTGGTCCATATCTCCATCACCTTGTCCCCGAAACCGAGCTTCACCTTCCCCTCCCTCACGCTCTCGAGTTCATTCCTGTCGATGGTGCCGCTCATGTCCCTGTCGAGGGATTTCAGTTCGGAAAATTCTCTCGCCGCGTTCGAGGGGTCGTTCAGGAAAAACGCCTTGTAACCTTCCATCTGTTTGAGCTCGTTCCTCCCGGCCTTCGCGCTGCCGTAAACGAGCTTGTACAAAGCGGAGGCGAGGGAGTGGGGTTCGCTTCCCAGCTTAACGCTTCCCCTGTCCGCGTAATATTCGCGGATCCTGGAGGCGTATAACACCAGCAAATTCGTTATGAAATAGAGAAGGAATGCGAAAAGCCCGATAAAAGCCGCGCCTCCCCTGTCCCTTGAGGAGAACATGAAGTTCCATGCGAGAAACCAGCATATCATCGGGATCACGCTCAGCATAGTTATCATTGTCACGTCCCGGTTCGCTATGTGCGAGATCTCGTGCCCAAGAACCGCTTTCAATTCGTCCTCGTTCAGGAGTTCCAGTATCCCCCGGGTGACGCAGACCCTTCCGTCACCTTTCGAACGCCCGAATGCGAAGGCGTTCGGGATACGGAGCTCGGAAACCCCGATCCTGGGCTTCTTGATCCCGGATTTCCTGGCGAGCTCGGAGACCATCCTGTGAAGGCGGGGCTCCTCCTTTTCCGAGACGTATTTCACGCGCATCGATAATTCCACCATCTTCGGCCCTATCATGTACTGGATCAGGATGAAAACGATAGCGATCGCCCCGAAAACAAGGAAATTCCCCATGCCCGTGTACCATCCAACGATTACGATCATGGCGTATATTATCGCGAACATCACGCCGAGAAGCATGTACATCCTCACTTGTAGCCACATTGACATCACACTAATTAAATAGAATTGCAGGGGTTTAAAAATTTTACGTTCACTTTCCGAACTTATTGGCGATTCCCCTGAGGAAGAGATACACAGCTGCCAGGAGGATCGCGTACTGTATGAGCAGGCCCGTGGCGAACGTTCCCACGCCCATCCCGGTGAATTCCCCGAAAGACGCCGCCGCAGAAGAAACATTTTGCCAGTATGGGGATTCCCCAAAGTCAGCGTTCATGGCGGAGACCAGCAAAGCCGCTAAAACCATGGAAAGAATCAGCATCTTTTTTCTTACCATGTATATAATATTTGTTTCGCTCCCTTTTATTTTTTAGCATGAAAAAAACATCTTTCATCCATCTGCTTCTGCACTAAACTTTGCTAGATAATCTTTAGTATTCTTCCTTATATTTTTTTCCGTGTCCACATTGATCAGAATAACTTTGTTCATTGAGGGGCCCATGGAATTAC
>CBEVTC010000073.1:0-3232 GCA_965552715.1 uncultured archaeon
CATGCCGCTTGATTTCCTCGCCGAACTTGCTTTTATTTTTTAGTAACCGACGCTAATTATATTCATGAAGACCGGAATAATTTTGGCGGTGGTCTTGGTTCTTGCGTTCGTGGTGAGCGGGTGCGTCACAACAACGGGGACAGGTAAACTGGTTCTGCAGATAACGGACAAGCCAGCACTGAACATAGAGAAGGCGGAAGTGACTATATCGAACGTTCAGGTACACATAGCAGAGACCGGGAACGAATCCGGATGGTTCACAGTGGTGGATGAACCGCAGACGTTTGATTTGGTAGCGATAAAGGACGTGAAGGAGTATCTAGGGGAAAATGAACTGGCAGCTGGGATATACACGCAGATAAGGCTGGACGTGGACAACGCGAAGGTGACAATTAACGGAACGGAGCATAACTTAACAATATCTTCCAAGACCGTGAAGCTGGTCAGGAGTTTCGAGATAGCGGAGGGGGAGACAACGACCCTTACCCTGGACTTCGATGCGGAGGAATCCGTGCATGAAGCGAATGGTAGATACACAATGAGGCCGACAATCAAGGTTCTGGGCCCGTCTCCAGGGAAAACGGACAATGAGCAGGATGAAGTGACCTGCTCGGCTTCCACAGGGGAATCCATGGATCTGGAAGAGGCGAAGGAGATCGCTCTGGCGAGCGATTGCGTTGAGAACGGGACCCTCAAGGATACCAACCAGTGCAACGCGGACACCGGGACCTGGTGGATTGACCTGGACATCGAAAGGGAAGGGTGCAGCCCTGCGTGCGTGGTGGACATTACGGAAGGGACTTCCGAAATCAATTGGAGATGCACAGGGGTTGTCTGATTGTCGTCTCTGCGCGTAGAGCGATATATAAGCCGGCTAGCACAATTATAAATAGGTGATGTCATGTCATACATTGAAGAGAAACTTGGGAAGATAAAGTCCATGTGCAACTCGAATTTTATCTTCTGGGTCTTCGGAAAGTTCCTTTTCGGCCTCGGTATCGGCATACTCCTGCCCGTTTATTTCATGGGGTTTGGATGGCATATCGTGGGGTGGTTGCTCATAGCTTTCGCGATCATACTCCAGATACCGGCCTGCGTTACCGTCTTTATGAAAAAAGGAACAGCCTTCCAGAAAAAAGAGAAGATCTGAATCCTGGGTAACAGAATCAGGCGCATGTTTAAATCGTAACAGTAGGGAACAGCCTATTTTTTATATTTTACTTGAAGAAGAGTTATTTATAAATTTGGCGATTGTTCCAGGTGTTCACCGAAAAACTCCAGGACCCTCCTTTCGTATTCTTCCTTCTGGGTCCGGTAGGCCTGGACGTGCGGCGTGTTCTCGACGAGCCAGAATTCTTTCGGTTGTTTCGCCTTGTTGTACAATAACTCTGCGTCCTCTGTTTCGACAAGGCGGTCTTGGTCTCCCTGAATGATCAGGAGGGCGGAGGGGGAGATTTCGCTAGCGTAATCGAGGGGGAGGTTTTCGTGCATGTTCATGCCCTGTATTTGAGCAAGGAAAACTATTATGTAATCGAGAAGAGGGAGGTTTACGGCCTTTCTTATCAGTTTGGACCTGTCCGCGAAGGCGCTGTCAGCTACGACCGCGCGGATTTCGGAAATCTGGCCGGCTGTGGTGATTGCTGTGGTTCCTCCCATGGAGAAGCCGATTACGCCTATGTTTTCTGGGTTTGTTCGGTTTTTGGCGTAGTTTATCGCTGCTTTGAGGTCGTTGGGTTCGAGCCAGCCAAGGGTTGCGAGATATCCCTCGCTCTCGCCGTGGGCCCTGAAATCAAAGAGGAGAATGTTGTATCCATTATTGTGGAGGAACTTTGCCGCGAACAGGACGTCCCCCTTGTTCGCTCCGTGACCGTGGCATACGATTACGAGCGAATTGGACTGGTTGTTCGGGATGAACCAGCCCTTCAGTTCCAGGCCGTCCAAGGATTCGAAAGCGACTGTTTCGTAGCTCATTCCGTAATCTGAAGGATCGAAAATCGGAGGTCTCCTTGGAGGGTGGACGATCATGTAGGACTGGAAAAACGAGAGGAGCATTATGAATATCGCGAATCCCGCCAGGATTGTGAGAGCTGTTTTGAGTATTTCAGGGTTTTTTCCGGGGTTCATAATGATTGATTGTCTTGGTTTTTAAAATTAAAATCTAATCGGCTCGGCCCAGTTCCGTGCAGCATAGGGAAGCATAAGGGTCAGCTGATCCTTTCCTATCTCTATTATGGATTCGTAAAATGCTTTTTCGCCCAGGACTTCCTTGATTCTTTCCATTTTTTTCTCGCAGTGCCTGCGGCCGTTACTCTTGATTCTGATAAAATCCATTATTTCTTTCCCGATCTCATCTTCATCCCGGACAACATTTTCCAAAAACTTCTCTGCCGTTTTTTTAGTGACGAATAAATTGCCTGAAAGTGCGTACGCTTTCAATGCCAGGGCAGCGTAGTCTTCGTGTTGCTCGATGTCCTCAGCCGCGCTGTCACCTATTGCTATGAGTTCAGCCGCAATTCTTTTATCATTCATTTTAGGCCTGATAACGTAGCTGCCTGACCCGTTTTTTTCTCCTATCACCTTTCTTATGTTCCCGTTTTTCCAGAGTTCCAAGAAACTGTATTCCGATACCTTCTTCTTGAGCAGATCATTCAGAACTTCCAGATGCTCGTCGTAGAAACTGTTCATCATCTTCTTGTACGTTTCTGCTTCTTTGCCTGTTTGTTCACCGGCGAGTATTTTCTCCTCTTCAATTAAGCCCCTTAAAATTTCCCCGGAATTCTCGTAAAACTCCTTTTTTTCATTTATGTAGGCTCCCCTGCAGATGCCTGCGTTTTTTCGGTTGGTTTCTATTGCAGGTATCAAAATATCTTCAACATTTTCCAGCTTCAGGTATGCGAAATCCATTTTTACCACTTATTGATGGTATTTAAATTTTTTATAGCTTTCGGTGACCCGGAAGGAGGGGAATTTTAATTTTTAAGGCTGACGGGACAATATTAAAATATGCTGATTATGACTGGATTCGTTTTCATAGTTGCGGGTTTTTTGATTGAGGGCGTGAAGATTGACCAGAAGTTGAGGGAAAGGTTGAGGGGGAATCGGGCCGTGGAAAGGATCTCCGGGAACATAGGTATTATATTCTTCGTTGTCGGCCTGGTTTTAGTTATCGCCGGGGTTGTTGATCTGTATTACGGTTAATGTGTCCGAACCGTCTTTTTCAGAATTCTGAGAG
>CBEVTC010000074.1:0-3188 GCA_965552715.1 uncultured archaeon
CCTTAACCTCATCCACGCGTTTCGAACACATGATCCCGCATATCTGGGATTTTTTCCCGAAAGCGATTACATCGGGTTTGATGCCGAAATGCTCGAATGCCCACATCTTACCGGTCGCTCCGAAACCAGTCTGAATCTCATCGAGAACATACATGATATCGTTCTCCTTACAAACTCTTTCCAGCGATTGCAGGAATTCCTTCCGGAAGTGGTTGTCCCCTCCCTCTCCCTGTATGGGCTCTATGATTAAGCAAGAGATATCCTTCGGGTATTTTTTCAAGGCGCCCTTTATCTGTGCCAGCGATTTCTTTTCCTTCCTCTCGACCTCCCTTATGACCTTTTCCGTGATGGGGAATCTCAACTTCGGGTTCAGAACCCTCGGCCACCTGAACTTCGGGAAGTATTTGATCTTCGTGTCCGCTGTGTTGGTGAGCGAGAGCGTGTAGCCACTCCTCCCGTTAAAGGCTTCCCTGAAGTGTATAACCTTCTTCCCGAGCTCGCGTTTTGCTCCCCTGTCGAAGTTCTTCCTGATCTTCCAGTCCATCGCGGTTTTCAGCGCGTTCTCCACAGCCAGCGCGCCTCCTGCCACGAAAAAAAGATGACGCATGAATTTCGGTTTTGCGATCCGGCTGAAGACCCTGACGAAATGAGCGTATTCTTCTGTATACACATCCGAATTCGCCGGGTTCTCGAGAGCCGCCGCCTTAAGCTCGCGAAGGAAATCCTTCTCCCTCATTTTCGGGTGGTTGTGGCCGATAGGAAGCGTTGAAAAATACGAATACATGTCGAGGTATCTCCTCCCGTTCCTCGCATCGGTCATGTACGTTCCCTTCGAGCGCTCGAGGTCAACCACTATGTGAAACCCGTCAACAAGAATCCGTTTAGCGAGCGTTTCTATGACCTCCCCCGGAGGGACATCCTCAGCCAAGAACCTGCTCTTTATTTTGGGCATGATTAATATTTGTCGGGGCTTAATAAATTGGTTCTAAAATTCAAATCAGATTGGTAAGCTTTTTGATATCTCTGTTTGCTATATGAGTATAATAAAAATTTCGCTTTAACCCCAAAATAAGAAATTAAGCGAACAAAAACTGCATGAAATAGTTGTTATATGACATTGGTCTCCGCGCACTTTAAGAAGGAAAAGTTTAAAAGTAAAGTATAAATATAATTTAGTATGAACAGGTTAACATCTTTGGTTGGATTAAGTTTGGTATTAATTATTATTGTTTCTGGATGTGTAAGCGATAGATATCCTTTTCCTGGAAAATATTATGAAAAAAATGCAAAGGAATATCTCCCTGAAAAGATAGGTAAATATATTCTTTTTGAGACAATTACAACAGAAATCGAAACTCAAATACCTTATGTTGCAGTATTTAGTATTAATCCAGAAACGTCAGACCAAGTGAAGGGAATATACATGCCAGAATATACCAAAAGTAATAGAACAGTTCGTCCTGAAGAAATGGTATTTGGGACTATTTATTATACAATTTCACGCTGGACAGAAGATGATACAAATGTTACAAATATAGGTCTGGGCAATAAAGAATATGCAGAATCTTTATATAATACAGTAGATTTTTCTAGAATTTATGATTTACCGGGAACAGAAACGGGTATAAAAGAACTAAATAATAAAAAATTTGTCTATGTTTTTATGAGGAATGAACTTTTGAAGCAAACAGGCATTTATGGAGATATAATAGAAATGGCATATTGGAAAGATGGAAACATTTTTCTTTCCATTCTTGTTATAGGTGCTAATAAAAAGGTAATAGAAGAACTGTATCCAGAGATAATTTCTAAATTTAAATAATTTCGTGCGCTCCAGCCAACGCTGCGAACTCTTGTGGAGTTCTTGCCTCATTTTGTTCGGTCACTTAACACGGACTATACGGCAAATTCTTTCAGAATTTGACCCAAATCGCTCTAACGAGCGACTTCTTTTAGCCCGATATGTTAAACTCTAACCCTACCACAGAACCAACCCCAGAAGATTCGCCAGCCCGTAGAGGACGATCCCCACCACGAAATCGAACGCCCCCAGAATGAAATTCCCTATTCCCATTATCAGCCCGAGGATCGGTCCCATTAGGATCAGGATCGCTAAAAATGCTATCAGCCAGAGCAGACCTTTCCCTGCCCTTTTCGGGTCCATACGGAAAGCGAACAGACACCCTATAATCAAACCGCCTACGTGCGCCACGTGCGCAACCCCTGAAACAGCTTCCCCGAAGTAAACGAGCAGGGTCTCGACCACAGCGTATAAGATAGCGATGACGCCGAGCGGGAGAGGGAACACGTAAAAGTTTATCATCTTTTTCGGTTTCATGAACATGGCGAATCCCATGAGCCCGAAGACGCATCCGGATGCTCCCACAACCATCGTTGACGAGGTGAACCCGTAGACAAGGTTCCCCGCGATCCCTGAAAGGAAATAGATCAGGAGGAATTTCTTCGGCTTGACTTCCCCTTCCAGGACCTTCCCGAAGAAATACAAACCGAGCATGTTGAAGAATAAATGGGAAGCAGAGGCATGGAGGAAGAGGGAAGTGATAATCCTCCAGACCTCGAGCAGATGAGGAGAGGAGAAAGCGAAGAGATCGAACGTCTGCTTGAGCAAAGCCTCAGGCATGGAGAAAACGAGTTCGAAAACTATAACGTTCAGAATTATAAGAGCCCAGGTCAGCCTGCCCATAAAGTATTTTTTGGGTATTTTGCAATATTAAGCTTCCTTCTCTTCTTTCGGAGCAAATAGCTTTGCTAGTATTATCGTTACTACGACAACGACCACTGTTACCACAAATGCTGCGATTGTAAGACCCATCGCTCCCTCTGCGCTCTCGTACAAGGGTTTCAACCACGCGGATATCGCGTCTTTCCAGACTAGAGCTGCCACAAAAGCGAAAGCCGCTGTCATTAAAGTCAGGCTCTGTTTTTTGATTTCTTCCAAAACACTCTTCATTTTTCCACCCCTTAATTCAATTACTTAGGTCTGATGAAATAAATAGGAAAATGTTCTGCGAAAACGCCTTCCTCTCTGAATTCCTTCTCCACGATTCTGAAGTGTTTCGAGATCTTCCCCTCGAAAGATTTTTCTGTTTTACTGAAGATCACCGACCGGATGACGGCGAAGCCCTCCCTTTTCAAAATCTCCTTCATCCTCTTGTAAAACTTCTCTT
>CBEVTC010000075.1:0-2879 GCA_965552715.1 uncultured archaeon
CATAAACTTCCGCTAAATCTTTATCTTTCTTTGTTATAAACTCTCCCCTCTCGATTTTTATAAAAACTTTTATTCCACTTTCCGAATTATAAAAAATGAAATGGCTTAACATCCTGATCGTTCTCCTCGTGGTCGTTTTCGTTTCGTTGATGTTCTCTGCAGAAACCCAAAAAGAAGGCGAAGTGGCAGGAAATTTTTCAAAAACGGTTAAACTTGAGAAGTGATCGATTTTTCACAAACCGCCAAAAACTTCCTGCTCCGGGTAAACCACTATCCCTTTGTCACCCACTATCTGCATAGCCACTATTTTTTTCAGATGTTTCGCCCCCCTGAGTTTCAGAACCTCTATCGCGTTCTCCCTGATATCGCCCTTTCGGATGTTATACAAGACGACGACGCCGTCCGCCAGGAATTCCTCAACACCGGTCGGGCTGAATATCTTGGGGACCTGTTCGGTCTCCGTTATGAGGAAAGAAGTCGCTTCCAGCTTCTCGAAATACCGGAATAGTTGTCCTATATAACTCCTGTAGTTCTCTTCCCTTCCGACAAAGCTCGAGGCGATCGCGCTCACAGAATCGATAACAATCCTGTCAGGCTTGAACCCTTCCGGGAGTATGACGGGTTTTATGTCTATCATTAATTCTCCTTTCTCTTTCGCCAGCAATGCTTCAACAGACCTCGCAAGGTCATGTGAACTCATCCTTTTTATCATGAGGTTCCCGGATTTTTCAAGGGATTCCGGATCCCAGCCGAAATTCTCCATATGTTCCCTTAGCCTCTCCTCGCTTTCCTCGAAGGACAGGTATAAACATTTTTCCCCGGATTTCACAGCGTTTGCGATAATCTGTAGACACATGATTGTTTTTCCCGAACCCGCGCCACCCGCTATCAGGATAGAAGAGCCCTTCGGAATCCCGTGTTCGAACAGCTGATCAAACCCCTCAATCCCTGTTTTTATATATCCCTTTCCCCTGCCTCTTGTTGTTTTTTCAAAAGCAGTTTTCTCTGTTTTAGGTTTGGCCTTTGGCTTTTCCGCTTCTTTAACCTCTTTTTTGATATTATCAACATCAAAAACCCCTTTCTCTCCCTTCTTGGTTCTTTTTGCCATGTAAACACCAATATAGAATTGAATCATTTACTAATAAACTTATAACACCGGCAGAGTCAAATAAAAATAATGTTTATATTTTTTACTATTTAGTTTAAACATTTTGGGATAAGTTTTATAAAGCAGTTTTTCAATATTGAATATTGATAACATGGATACGGATTTTCTCCAGGAAATAGCCAATAATAATTCTCTGCTAATAGTTTTGGAAGAGATAGAATATTCACAGAAATTAGAGGAGATAATAAAATCCATTGAAAGAACAAAGATATGCTACGTTTGCCTGAGCAAACCATATGCGGATGTTATGGAAGATCTGAAAGGCAGGGGGATTGACGTTACGGATTTCTTTTTCATAGACGTTCTGACCTCGCACTACAAGGAGCCGGAACCAGTTGAAAATTGCATTTTCGTTTCAGCACCCACTGATCTGACCGCGATAAGGGTCGCGATTAAAAAGGCAGTGAAGGAGAAGAAACGCAACATCGTTCTTCTCGACACGATCTCCACTTTGCTGGTTTACCAGGAAACATCTTCCATCGTGAAGTTCACGCATCACTTGCTGACAGATGAGAATGAAAAAACAAAGAAACTGTTCATAGCATTGAAAGGGGATACGATCCCCACGGAGGAAAACCAGAGGCTGGTCAATGACCTTATAATGTTCGCTGACAAAACACTTGAGTTGAGCTGAGCAGTTCAAAATATTAATAAAAAGAAAGAGAATAGATAAATATGGCCAAGAAAATCATGATCGTGGACGACGAGGAGAGTCTAATCGAACTCGTAACAGCGGTTCTGGAGCAGGAAGGTTACGAAATCATAACAGCGATGAACGGAGAGGAAGCGCTCGAAAAGCTCAGGACAGAGAAACCCGACCTCATACTTCTTGATATGATGATGCCGGGGATGAGCGGGAGGGAGATTTGCGAGAAGATAAGGGGAGACCCGAAAACGAAGGATTTGAAAATCGCGTTCCTGACCGTGGCGAAGTTCTCAGAGGCAGGGAAGGGCGTTCTGGAGAAGATGAATGTCCTGGACTACATCACCAAACCTTTCGAAAATCAGGATTTGATCAGAAGGGTAAAAAAAATGGTTGGGTAAACCAGACCCCTTATAATTTCATTTTCCGATCCCTGTTTTTTTCAATCTCTCCCTCATTTCCTCCGCTTTTTTGATACTTTCCCTCGCCCTTCTTTCCTCTTCCCTGATTTGCTTTTTCGGAACGCCTTTGACGGGCAGAGTGAAGTGGAACTCGCTCCCCCTCCCCTCCTCGCTCTTCACCCATATCTTCCCGCCGAGCAGGTTAACGAATTCCTTGCACAGAGCCAGGCCAAGGCCCGTCCCGCCCGCTTCCCTTGTATAGGAGGAATCTATCTGGTAGAACCTGTCGAATATCTTTTCATACTTCTCTTTCGCTATCCCTATCCCCGTATCCTTCACTACGAAGTGCATGTTTCCGTTATCCCTGGAGACATTCATTGTTATTTTCCCCTTAGGAGTGTACTTCACGGCGTTGTTTATGAGGTTTATCAGGATCTCGGTCAGCCTCTCCTTCTCTGTTACAATTTTTGGCATGCCCTTCTCTATCCTGTATTCAGATTTCAGCCCCTTCTTTTCTATTGGTATATCCATCTCCCTCCTCACACCTTTCATAATTTCGTTTATGTCAACCTCCCCGAGACTGAGCTTTACCGTCCCTAAATCTATCCTTGAAAGGTCCAGCATGTCGTTCACGAGCTTCGCAAGCCTCTTGGTCTCATGGTCCATT
>CBEVTC010000076.1:0-2877 GCA_965552715.1 uncultured archaeon
AGGCAGAGGTTCGTTACGCCTACCCCGCCAAAAGAAGTTTGAAGCTTTCCGTTCATCCCCACTATTGCGGTTCTCTGGAATCCCGAAGTATTCGACCCGTCAAGAACCGTTTTTCTCATGACGTGGATTTCCTCGGGTATCTCGCAATTGAGGAGGGAGGCTATTGTAAAGGCGACGTCGAGGGATTCAGGATTCAGCGGATGGGGAGGCTCTTCATCAGATTCAACCAGGCACGTCTCCTCGGGATAAGCCTTGTAAACGAATTCTCTCCCCCTCAGGAACTCGCTGAGCGCCGCGACGTCTATCTCCCCCAATTCGCCTGCCACCGCCCGGAGCTTGCGAACGATCTCCGTATCCGGTTTCGAGGGGGAAAGCCTCGCTCTGCATGAACAGAAGAGTTTGTGCTCGGTGTCGAGCTGCTGGTGGATTTCGATCCCGCATTTCAGCCCTATTTTCTCGTAGTCAACGTTCATTTCACCCACGTCTATCAATTGATTTTTGAAAATTTTAAATAATTTTTAAATAATATTAGTCTAATAATACTACTTAAAATTACTTAATATTATTAATTAATCAGACAGGTTGATAAAATGAAGGAAATCGAGCACGTGAAAAAGGTGGAAGAAGAGGTCAGCAGGGAAGTGGAAAGGGCGAGGAAAAAGGCGGAGAGAATCGTAAGCTCCGCTTCCACCGAGAGGGAAAAGATAATCGAGAACGAACTGAAGTCCGCGGAATACCGGAAGGAAGAAATGCTGGAGAAGGCGAAAGGGGAGGCGGAAAGGGAGAAGGAAAGGATATTGAAAGACGCTGAAACCGAAACGAAGGAAACCGAAACCAAGGGGAAGAAAAATATCCCGAAAGCCGTGGACATGATTTTGAAGAATTTTAAGGGGTGATGATGAAGAATGCTCAGGCCTGCAAGGATGTGCAGACTTGATTGCATCATACCCGAGGAAAGCAAGAGCAGGCTGATAGAATCCCTGCACAAAAAGGGTATAACGCAGATCGAGTTTCTTGAGGATTCCTACCTTGAGGAGAACAAGATAGAAAGAGATCGCCCGTTAGAGAGGGTAACGGATATCTCGAAACTACTTCTGAGGATAAGGAAGGTAATAGACTCTTTAAGCAAGTTCGAAATAAAACCCCAGGCCAATCTCGTCGAGGACATACTCGGGGTGGAGAAGATCGAAAAAAAGAAAACGAAAGAGATGAGCTACAAGGAAAGTGTAAAGCTCGCGGAGAGCATTCTGAAAAAAACCGAGGAGTTCGCTGAAACGAGAATGAAAGGCATGTACGAGCTCGAAATGAAGAGATCGAGTCTGACGGAGAAGATAAGATCCTACGAACATTTCGAAACCCTCGATTTCAAGCTCGAGTACATGGAAGAGTCGAAATACGTGTACACGGTTATAGGTCTGATAGGGGGAAAAGACCTGATCCTGCTGAAAGACGAACTGGAGAATAAATTCGGTAAAGAATTCCTGATAAGCGAGGGGGGCATTTTCGAAAACAAGGTCGCAGTTAGTCTATGCGTTATGAAAGACAGGGGTGAAGAGTTCGATTCCATACTGAGGGAATTCGGGTTCGAGAGGATGAGGATCGAGGGGAAGGGTCGAATGAAACAAATACTCGAAAAGCTGAGAAAGGAATTGAAAGAGGCGGGAAAAGAAAGAGACAGGATGGAGTCGGAACTCAAGGAGATTTTCGAAAAGTATTACGGGGAGCTGCTGGTGACGGATGAAATCCTCGGTTTGGAAAAGGACAGATGCGAGATATTCGCGTCGTGCGGGAAAACGATGAAGACCGTTGTCCTTCGAATGTGGGTTCCAAGAAAGAATTTCGTGGAGGCCGAGGGCATTATAAAGGATGAAACGAACAGATCGTGCTTTATAGATTACGATCTCAATCCCAAGGAAGCGCCAATACTTCTGGAAAACCCGAGGGCCCTGAAACCCTTCGAAGGCCTGACCAGACTCTTCGCCCTGCCCAAATACAATGAGATAGACCCCACCATCATTATCGCCCCGACTTTTTGTCTTTTCTTCGGGATAATGCTCACAGACGCGATGTACGGGCTTTTCCTGGTCATCGCGGGCTTGATGATAAGGAAATCACTTGGGAAATACGCAGATTCCGCCAAGAGCGGCGGCGTTATCGTAATAGGTTGCGGGTTAGCAGCGATATTTTTCGGAGTTCTTACGGGAAGCTATTTCGGGGATTTCCTAGCGAACGACATGCTTGGCAAGACCCCTCAGGACATCGCATTGTGGATGGATCCCATGCACAACGGAAACGCCATGATATTCCTGCTCGTGGTGGTAGGGATAGGTCTGGTACACATATTTTCGGGTTATTTATTCGGGGCATGGGATTCGCTGAGAAGGGGTGAGAAGAAAAAGGCGTTAACGAACTATATATCCTGGTACATATTGCTAATCGGTGCTGTGATGGTTATCCTGACCATGTTCCCGGCCGGAAATCCCATGCTGCCGCAGATATTCATGTATCCGGGAGCGGTTATCGCCCTGGTGGGTATAATCCTGCTGTTCATGGGCGTGGGTTTCATGATATTCATAGACCTCATAGGGATCGTGGGCAGCACGTTGTCGTATGCAAGGTTATTGGCGATGAGCCTGACGACAGCGGGCATCGCGGTTAGTTTCAACTTCCTGGCGAGGATGGTCACTGGAATCCCCTACGTCGGGATAGTGGTTGCGGTAATAATTTTTATATTTGGACATCTTATTAACATACTAATAAACAGTTTGGGCGCGTTCGTCCATTCCCTCCGTCTGCACTACGTGGAACATTTCGGTACGTATTATGACGGGGGAGGAACGGAGTTCAAGCCGTTCAAGGAGAAAAGGCGATATACTT
>CBEVTC010000077.1:0-2774 GCA_965552715.1 uncultured archaeon
AGGAGACTGCACGGAAGGCTGATCGTGGGCGACGACCTCTACTGCACGAACACGGAAAGGGTTGCGAGGGGGATCCTTTCGAAATCTACCAACTCCGCTATAATAAAGCCCAACCAGTTCGGCACGCTCTTCCAGGTGAGCAAGGTGATACGTGCGATGAAGAAGGTCGGGATGGTCCCGGTCGTATCGCACAGGTCAGGAGAGACGGAGGACGACTGGCTGTCAGACCTCGCCTTAGCCTGGGGCGCCCCGATGATAAAGATCGGGAACTTGGGACCAGACATCCCGAAACACAACAGGCTGATAGAAATCTGGCACGACATACATGAAAAGCAGATGGCACCGCTGCCTTGATCGGTTTTTCGACACTTTTCAGTGAAAAAACACCCCCACCGAAACCTTTAAAAAGCCTTTTTCTAGTATAGTTCTGGTTCTGGATTTTTTGGTGATCAGATGTCAACAATGTATTCGGACAAGGGAATGGGTTCAAGTGGCCCAAAGAATAAAAATTACATGGTTGTAGAGGCGAATAAACGGCGCGGGGGAGTCTACAAATCAATAACTATTGTCGGACGTACACCAGACGTAAATCGTGAAATGAAAAGATTTTCTGAAGAAAACAGGAGTCGTGGTTGGCGTGTTTATTTTAACACTACTGGTGTCACACAAAATTTTATAGGCTACGCAAGCAAAAAAATCTCCCTTTTAAGAGTGCGGTTAAGGAACATGATAAAGAACCGCCCGTATATATTAAACGGAAAAGGAGGGATAGAGGATATCCAAAACCTTATCAATGAAACGGATATTCTGGAAGAAGAGGTCCACGAAATACTTGACGGGAAGAAGATTCTGCCAGTATTTGTTTTCGAATGCAGGTTATTGGATAAAGGGATCGGGGTGTTGTCCGAAGGGAAGGACAAAGAGGAATTCAAAAAGCAGTTAGAAAAACTTTATCTCCATTCTCAACCATCTGAAGTGGATGGAAATACTTTAAACGATATTAAGGAAACTCCCTATTCATCCTGCCCGCCCTGTGTTGCTGATATAGCTAAAGATTTTCATGCAACAGATAATATCAAAACCTTTCCTCCAATAAGCACTGGCTATTCCCGGAACTAGAAAATTCAAAACATTTTCTGGCTTATGTCAATAGATTTCGGGGAATGCGTTAGATACCCTAAGGAACAGACATCCATCCCTGCTTTTGCGTATTCAAGGATGTTTTCCTTCGTGACGCCACCGGAGGCTTCCAAGAGGACGTGATCGTAAAGACTGTTCTCCTTGAGCGAATGGATTATTTTCTTGATATTCTCCGGCTTCACGTTGTCCAGCATTATTATGCACGGCTTCTTTTCTTCCGACTCCGTCTGCAGTTCCCTGAACTTCCCCGCTGCCTCCATCGCTTCTTTCATGTTTTTGACCTCTATCTCAATGAACACGGATTTCTTTCGAGATTCCCATGCTCTTTCGAGGGAGAAATCTATAGGGTTTCGAACGTCCTGCCTAGCGAGGGAATCCAGGTGATTGTCCTTTATGAGAAAGGATTCCCACAGACCGAGCCTGTGCGATAATCCGAAACCAGCGGTTACCGCTTTCTTGTCAAGGTAACCCCAGGGGGTTTTCCTCGTCCCTGTAATCGCTAGTTCATAACCAGCTTTCCTTACCTTCTCAACTATCTCTCTCGTCTCGGTCGCAACCCCGCTCATACGCTGGAGAATGTTCAGGCCCGTCCTCTCGAGGTAAAATATTCGCTTTTTCGGCCCTTCGATTTCGAAAAGCGTTTCATTCCTTTCGAAAAACTCCCCGTCCCTTTTCAAGGGCTTCACCGAAATATCGTTCTCCCTGTAGAGCCATCGGAACTCCTCCCCGCCCGCGAGCACGCCCGATTCATTCGAGATTATTCTTGCTTTTGTTTTTTCATCCTTCATGATTTCATTTGTAGTGATGTCCCCGTTTCCGAGGTCCTCCCCGAGGAGGTTCTGGAAGAATCTCCTCACGCCTTTGAGATATTCTGGATTCCTCGTCCTGAGAAAAAAAGAGCGGTCGTAAGCGAGCTTTATCATTCGTTCGCGATCCATAGAACTAAATTGGAGGAATTATTTAAAAATGGGGAAGCTGTTAGCAAAGGATCGAGCAAGCCCTCGAAGGTAACGAAATTGACATCGTAGTCCGATTTCTGCTTGTACTCGCTTTCGCTCGAGTACTCGCTCTCGATTTGGTAATCGGACAGGGAGACCGTTTCTCCTTTTTTGCTCTTATATTTTTCCTTTGAAATCGGCTCTTCAATTCGGGTTTCTTTTTTCACGACCATTTCGTATTCATCCTTCAGGTCTGGCCGATAAGAATGCTGTGAACTGCTGCCTTGAAAATGCCATACCTCTTCTCCCGTGAATCTGTTAAGAGCATAATATCTACAGTCCCAGCCAGCGAAAAACAATCTGTCGCCAATTATTTTTGCTTCATCGTATATGTTGCTACCCGCCCGGAATCTCCAGATTTCCTTTCCTGTTTCTGCATCGATAGCATAGAAGTTATTATCCTCTGAACCGAAGTAAGCAATTCCATCATAAACGATTACCTTGACTACCATGCCACCAGTTCGGAATCTCCAGATTTCCTTTCCTTCCATCGTCAAGGCATAAACGTCTCCATCCCTTGTGGGCAGATATAGATGTTTATTGTAAATGTAGGGGGGCCCGACGTTTCCATACTTCCCTGATTTGAACCTCCATATCTCCTTTCCTGTTTCAAAGTCAACACAATATAAGTAATTG
>CBEVTC010000078.1:0-2765 GCA_965552715.1 uncultured archaeon
TATTGATCGCGCCGTATTCCCGGGGATGCAGGGAGGCCCTCACGAGCACGTGATCGCTGCGAAGGCCGTTGCCTTCAAGGAGGCGATGAAGCCGGAATTCAAGGATTACGCCAAGCAGATCGTGAAGAACGCGAAGGCGTTGGCTGACACGCTCATGGATCACGGCTTCACCCTCGTGTCCGGAGGGACGGACAACCACCTGATTCTCGTCGACCTGAGAAACAAGAACCTGACAGGGCAGGAAGCGGAAACAACGCTAGACAAGGCAGGGATAACCGTGAACAAGAACATGATCCCTTACGATCCCAGAAAGCCGTTCGATCCGAGCGGCATTCGCTTGGGGACCCCTGCAATCACAACACGCGGGATGAAGGAGAGCGAGATGAAAGTGATGGGGGATTTTATATCGAAGGCGATAGACAACCACAAGAATGACGTGAACCTCGCGAAAATAAGGCAAGAGGTTCTTGAACTCTGCAGGAATTTCCCGGTGTACTGACATGACAACAGTTGAAGAACTTAAAAAGGAGATCGAAAAATTAAAAGCTAGGAACGTCCGCGTGGAGAAGGACAAGGAATGGGAAACGAGCTACACCCGGAGGGGTCTGCTGATTATGTTCACGTATCTTGCGATCGGGATTTATCTTTATGTCATTAACGTCCCGAATCCCTGGCTGAACGCGATCGTCCCCGCCGTCGCTTTCATGCTTTCCACTCTCACGCTCCCCTTCTTCAGAAAGATATGGCTGAAACGCATCCGAGGGAATGAGACAAAATAATTTATTTATCGTTATGTCAATAACTTGTTATGGAACCTGAGTTGATTCAGCAGATACTCTTCTGGGCAGCGGTGGTTTTCATCGCAGGATTCATAGGATACTTCGGGAAATACCTGAGCAAGCTTATACTCGGAAAGATCCACAAGAAAGGACCTTACGGGTCGAAAGAAAGCGCAAAACCCATGAGCAAGAGGGAGTATGATTACAATATAGAGAAGCAGAAACTCAAGATGGAAAAGAAGAGGATGAAGGCCGAGGAGAAACGCAAAGAGAAAGAGGCTGAAAGACGCGAGAAAATGAGGGAAAGGAGAGAAGATTAGCGGGAAATGAAGTACGAAGAAGTCATCAAACTTCTGAAATCAATGGAAAACCAGAAGAACAGGGAAGGCATGCAGAGATTCGGCATACGCGGAAAGAACATGCTGGGTGTTTCTGTTTATGAAATCAGAAAGATCGCAAAGAACATAAAGAAGGATCACGATCTCGCCTTGCAACTCTGGTCTTCCGGGATTCACGAGGCCAGGATGCTTGCCTGCTTCGTGGGCGAACCCGACAAGGTCACTGAAGAGCTGATGGAGAACTGGGTGAAGGATTTCGATTCCTGGGACATATGCGACCAGTGCTGCGCTCATCTGTTCGACCAAACACCGTTCGTTGAGAAGAAGATAAGGGAATGGACCTCCAGAAAAGAGGAATTCGTGAAGCGATCGGGTTTCGTCCTGATGGCAACGAAGAGTGTGCATGACAAGAAGGCGGAGGATAGCGAATTCGAAAGGTATTTCCCGATAATA
Source organism: uncultured archaeon (assembly GCA_965552715.1). Classification (GTDB taxonomy): domain Archaea; phylum Aenigmatarchaeota; class Aenigmatarchaeia; order QMZP01; family QMZT01; genus JAZGEG01. Next base: position 1,571 of record CBEVTC010000078.1, read on the forward strand.
AAGAGAGAGGCGAAAGATGAGAGGAACTTCGTGAAGAAAGCCGTTAATTGGGCACTGAGGCAGATAGGAAAGAGGAATCTCGCTCTTAACAAAAAGGCAATAAAGGCCGCGAAAGACCTCGAAACCTCCGATTCGAAGGCGGCGAGATGGATCGCGAAGGACGCTTTGCGCGAGCTGACGAACGAGAAAACCAGGAAAAGGCTGAAAGCTAAAAAATAATTTCGACAACCCACGTAAACAGAACGTAATAATTTATAAACTCTTTTTCTATTGAGATTTAATGGAGTATCAGGCGTTCACCTGGAGAGCGGTTCTGATCGGGATAATTCTATCGATTGTCGTGTGCATGTATTCAGCGTACGCTGGCCTGAAGGTCGGCGGCGTGTATTGGCCGATAATAACCGCGACCATCATGTCTTTCGCCTTGCTTAAGATTTTCGGCGGGACGAACAAGAACGAGGTTAACGTCGCGGCGACCGCGGCTTCAACAGGAGGCCTGCTCGCTGCGGGCATCATTTTCACCGTCCCTGCAATATGGCTTTTGGGTTTGCCCATATCTGTTTTTGAAATAACCTTCATAGCGATTGTGGGCGGATTGTTAGGCGTTCTCTTCACTGTTCCCCTGAGAACGGAGATGATAGAAAGACTGAAGCTTCCCTATCCTGACGGGACCGCGACGGCGAAAGTCCTAGAGGCAGGGGACGAGGGAGGAACGAAAGCGAAAATGATTTTCTTGATGTTTGGCCTCGCAGGCTTGTTCACGGTCGTAAGGGACTACTTCCGGCTGTTTCCGTCTTTTTTCAACCTGACTTCGCTTAAAGCTGCCGGCTCGAAATATTTCTCTTTTGGCTCCAGCATATCGCTCGTTCCTTTTGCAGGCGGATTCCTGATAGGACTGAAATTCACCGGGATCTGGTTTGCGGGAGCGGTGGCCTCTTATTTTGCGATCGCACCCGCGCTTGTCAGCTTCGGGTTCTTTCCAGATAAATTCGCGGCCATAATGACGGTGACAAAACCATTCGGTATAGGGGTGATAATAGGGGCGAGCGTGGTTTACTTCTTCGTCAGGGGTCTGCCCGCTTTCAAGCCCATGCTGAAAAACATCGGAGGCGGGGAGAAAACGAGAAAATGGTGGTTCGTTATTCTGATTGTTTTCGTAGCTTTGCTGAGCGTGGCGCTTCGATTGAACGTGTTC
>CBEVTC010000079.1:0-2745 GCA_965552715.1 uncultured archaeon
AAAAGAACCACCGCGATTAACTGAATCTGACCTATGTTCGATTTCATGTTGCGGTTGTTCAGCCTCTTTATGGTTTCCTTTTCCTTCTTTTTCGTGACCCCGTCCTTGATGTAGCACAACCTTGCGGGTCCTATTTCCCTTTCATATATGATGTCTGCTCCTCTCAGTTCATAGAGGTATTTCGTGACGGTGTGCCTGTGGAGTTTTGTCAATTCAGAAATAGCGGTTATAGTCAAGCCTTCAGGATGTTTCCTCAGGACTTCTATTATCAGTTCCCTGGGAGACCCCCCACTCATAGAAAACTGGACCCCAACCCTTATGACAAGTCATGTACATTAATGTACAACAGTAGTAATATACATAACTGTCGAAGTATATATACCGTAATTTATTAACGGTTATAGAAAGGTTTAAATTGTCGACCGACAATAAAATAGTATGCTCAGGTTTCTCAGGGACAGGAAGGTCGGGAAAGGGAAGAAACATTATCTTTCTGAATTATCAAAAATCGCTAAAGAGGAACGCGAAAGAATTCTGAAAGACAGGATCAGAGAGATCGTAACAGAGGAGCTGATAAATTGTGGAATCAATAAACGAATTGACGATATTTCGAAATACACAAAATCCCTCGATAAAAAAATAGAAGGTCTGAAATCTTCGCTCGTCCCTTTGAGTCGGTCGAAAGACGACAGTATAAGAAAGATAAAGATGAAGAGGATGATAATAGAACTTCTGAACAAACACAAGCGGTTGACGGCTTCTGATATGAGTGTTAAGCTTGACCTATCGAGGACGAGGTGCAGCGAATACCTGACAGAACTCGAGAGGTCGGGTGTCGCAAACGGGATCGTTATTTCGAGGCAGAAGTTTTACGAGCTCAACAATCAGTGATTTTTCAGCTTGCCATTCAAAACAGAGATTTTTCTTTTGATCACCGAAATACTTTTATTATACCTGCTCATCGAGATATCATAATCCATTTTGCTTACCGAGCCTTTTTCAAAATACCTTCTCTGGACCGCAGCAAGCGATTTCTTTATATTCTCCATTTCCCCTTCAAGACTTTCTAATTCCCCTTTCAGATGTTTTATATCAACCTTATCTTTAATCTTCAATCCGGCAATCAGGATTAACAGAATCAATATTATAAACACCCACAGGTAATCGAGAACAACCGATACAACATCAACCCCGCTTGTTTGAATCCTTTTCAAAGACTCTTCAGCTTCCAGATCATCAAGCTCATTCAACGCCTGCCTCATAAAATTTTCCGTGCCCAGATAATTATCAACGTTGAATTCCGAAAGTCCTGAATTGAAAGTAATGCGGACAGAGGATACGTTATACCCCTTCGATGACAGTTCGTATATCTTCGATTCCACCTGATTTATCAGTTCATCAACCTCTATCGCCTTTTCCTTTATTTCAAGAACCTTTTTGGCGAGCGATTCAGACGCCTCATAATAACCTTGGTCGAAAAGATTTCTGACCTCGTTCAGCGTGTCGTTCGCATACGCCACCCCCAAACCCATTCCCAGCATCTCATTTATCGTTCCCTCGGCTCTCTCTATCGCCAACAAAGCGTCCTCGCTGATATCGGCCTTTGCTGTGCCTACGAACAAGAGCAACACGCATACCAACAGGATATTCTTATACATTCCTTTCACTTCCCATCATATCGATCATTTTCTCTATCTCTATCATTTCATTTTTAAGACTCCCGATAAGGTTGTCGTAATACCTCTTTCCTATATTCCCCAGTTCAAAGTAGTCTTTCTGCAATTCCTTTATTCCCCTTTCCACTCTTCCCCCCTCCTCTTTGAGTTTTTCCATGGCCTTCGAAAACCTGAGCATTCCCACGAGCTTCGATATCATCTTAATCCTCCTCTCCCCCATACCTGCAACGTATTCCTCATAATTTTCCATCATGTTCTGGTATTCTTCCAGTCCTATTTTTCTTTCAAGGAAGTGCTCTTCCTGCAGTTTTATAATGAGATTCATTATGGTTTTCTCGTCCTCGACCAGGGAGTCAAGACCCCTCTTTATGGATTTTATTATAAATCTCCTCCTCGTCATCACTGCCCCTGCACCGGATACGATTAAAACCGCCGAGATCAGCCACCAGTAGTTGTATGTTAAAATCCATAAGCTTGCGTTTGCAATTTCCACGTTGTACATGAGCAACGCATTGCTCATTCTTTCCTCCGCTCTTTCGTAATCACCTCTCTGGAAAGCGGATTTCGCAAGGAAGAGCATTTTCTCCGTTTCCGGCAGGTTAACATTCTGTTGTTTAAAGTTCCCGATGTTATTGTCCATTTCCTCTATCTGCCCGTTTAATTCCAGAGCAAGGTCCTTTATCTCTATAACATCTTCTGACAGTTCCTTGACTTTGTCATAATTCCCTTCACCTAACGCTTCTTCTATCTCCTCCAGCATTTCGCTCATCCCCTTCGTTTCGAATCCTGACTTGTTAATTTCCTCAAGAGCTTCTTTCGCATCTTCAAAATATTCCAGGGTCTCGTTCTCCACGAACTTCTGCGTCACAATCAACATCCCATCAGTTTTTTCGGCGCTTGTCGTTTTCCCCGTTTCGACAAACTCGCCTTTGACCGTGACGCTCAGGTCATATTCTTCGTACACGGCGTAAACCGGAGCTTTTATTTCAACTTCAAAATATTTCATTTCATCATATCCTATCCCGGTCAGATAAGAAGGAGTTACGCTGACAAAGGTCTGCGGGTAACC
>CBEVTC010000080.1:0-2564 GCA_965552715.1 uncultured archaeon
TCCCTGACATAAACCTTGCCCTGAACAAATTCAAGAAACGTCTTGAAAGTATCGGACTTAAGGTAAAGCACGTAAATTGAAAAGCGGAAAAATCAAATTCATAATTGATTAGGTGATAACTATGCCAAGAGACAGATCAGAATACAACGGAAGATACTATCAGGGGAACGGGGAAAGGCTATTGGAAAAAAGCTTTCTGCCTAAATAATAAGTGAAAATATAACTTTTAACCGCCCGACCCAACATTTATAAATATTAAAGGGATAAAACAATTACCAATAAACTAATATGGAGGAATTGACATGGCGATAATCGGTTTGACTTTCGATTCAGTTGAGGCGAAAAGGGACAAGGAACAGAGGATCAGGGCTGAGATAAAGGTGAATTCCGTTCCCAGGATAAACAACATAAAAGAGGTAACGATTTCCACCATTGGCGGCAAAAAAGTTCTTTCTCTGGATTTCGAATTCGTTACGAACTACGATCCGAAAGTGGGAGAGATAAAGATAGGCGGGAGTCTGCTTTACATGACGGATGACAACAAGAAGTTGCTTAAACTGTGGGAAAAGGAGAAGAAGCTTCCGGAGAAACCTTCGCTCGAGGTTTTGAACTACCTGTTCAGGAGATGCTTGCTAAAGGTTTCCAACATCGCGGAAGACCTCCAGTTGCCACCGCCGCTTCCGATGCCCACGATAAAACCCAAGGCGAAGTAAAATCCTTTTATTTCTGCTTTATACACTTTTATTTAGATGTTATGATATCGAAGGAAATCGAGATAAAGTTCGAAGTGAAGAACGAAAACGAGATAATTGATAAACTGAAAGCTCTCGGGGCGGAAAAAACGAAAGAGGGGCTTGAGCACAACAGCGTTTTTGATAACGGAGAAATCAGGGAAAAGGGTATTCTGCTCAGGCTGAGGAAATTCGGGAATAAAAACACCCTCACACTCAAGACCGGGATAACCAAGGGCGAATTCAAGGAAGCGAATGAAACAGAGATCGAAGTGAGCGATTTCCAGAGGATGAAAGCCGTTCTGGAAAGCCTGGGTTACGGGGTTTCCTGGGTTTACGAAAAGAAAACGACCCATTTCATTCTGAATGGAACGAAGATCTCGCTAGACCGGCTCCCTTTCGGGACGTACATGGAGATCGAGGGCAGCGAAAGCGCGATAAGGAACGTAATAGAAAAGCTAGGACTCGACCCTGAAAAAGGCATAACGGAAACCTATTTCGAACTCTATCAGGATTCCTGCAAAGAGAATGGGGAAGAAATGAAAAACCTCGTTTTCTGGAGAAAATCCCTTTAGGCGTATTTTTATAAAAACATCAATTAAAAATTGATTGCATGAGCGAAGGTTACAAAGCCCTTTTCCGTTTAGGATTAGAAGAAAAATACAAACTCGATCCTGTAACTGAAATCTCTTCAATAATTAGAAAAATGGGTTACACTGCTCACGGTTTTATATACTATTATGAAACGGAAAGGAAAAACGGTAGTCTAGTCGATTCAATTTATTTCCATACTAACAAACCAATAGACCCAAAAAAGATAAAGAAAATAAAAGAAGATCCGCATATCTTGGAATTGGAGCACGTATAATAAATCTAGATAAGTTCTTTTATCCTGTTCATCAAAAGAGGGAATTCTGTGTAACCTGCCTCTTTGTTGAAGTGACCAGCTTCTTTTATTAGGGTTAACTCCACTCCCAGATTTTCAGCGATTTTCTTCCCGTGGTCGAGTGATACGTAAGGGTCGTTATCTGAATGGAACACCTTGAAATGCTTGCAGTTTCTCCTTATCTTACCCCAGTTAAATTCTCTTTGTGCAAAGGTTTTCATGCTTTCGTCAAATTCGTTGCCCGCTTTTCCAGTAAAGCCAGCCACCAAGAATGCGGCTTTCACGGAATTTACTTCGAGTACGTTAAGAAGAAATGGAACACCAAGGCTATGACCTACAACAATGGATTCATTATTAAGATAATCCTTGTATTCATTCAGAACAGCTAACCAGTTATTCAGTATCTGATTTTCAGGTGTTGGAAATTGAGGTACAAACACATTACAACCAAGTGATTCTAACTCCTTCTTTAACCACGGAAACCAGTTTTCCTCAGGATAACCTTCTACTCCATGAACGATGAAGACATTTGTCATAGAATTTACCACTCTCATTTTCTCTTGGCGAGTCTTATATCTTCTCCAGTTACGGTCTTCCTTCCAGCATGTTTCGCGAACTTAACAGCGTCCCTCGCGAGATCGTCCGCAATCTCCTCTGCCACCGCAGCGAACTCTTTCATTGCGGTTTTCGAAACCCTCTTCGCTCCCGCATCCTTCAATATCCTCTCGAACGGAGCGAGTGGGAGTCTGTGCTTTTTCATAGGCATTTTATCTCCTCCTTGAAAATGATTATTTGGTCTTTAAAATTTATAGCAAGGGTTTATAAAGTTTTTCTTTCACCTAAAAGGCCTGAAAATCCTTATTTTTTTAATTTGAATATCTTCATATGAATAAACAAATTTAAAAGGAGAGAGGAAAGACTTTTTTGTTCCTAAACCTTTATAAAGC
>CBEVTC010000081.1:0-2539 GCA_965552715.1 uncultured archaeon
AAGAACACCTCTTATAATATAATTATATTTTCTTATAGTAAATGAATTAGTTTTCGCAAGTCATTTTATAAGAAGAGGTTAACCCCCAACTGTAAAATTTTAATTTTTCTTATGAATCTCGATCTTTCCGGTTCTTGATTAAATAATCTCCCCGTACCCCACAAGCCTCCACCTTCCTGAGAAGAGTTTGGAGATCGCAACCCTCTCGCCCTTGTCCGCGCATACGGGGCTTTTGAGGTGAATATCGATTTCCCCCGGTCTTCCTGAGGTGACGGAACCCGTTGTTCTCATGGTTCCCGCCGTCAGCATGAGGATTTCGCTAGTTTTTATCTCCCCCACGCCCAAGTCTTCCTTCACCCCCACGACCCTTTTAAGCAGGTTTATTTTCAATTTTATGTCTCCTGAAGCCGGCGGGAGCTTTCCTGCCAGGCTCGCCACGCTGCCTGAAAGGGAATCCGATTTAGTGAGATAGGGATCGAGCGTGGTGGAAAGCCCTATCAATCCTCCCGGATCGATCTCCTTCAGATTCTTGCCCGCTTTCTGCAGGCCCGTTATCTTCGTTTTGACGGGCTCGTACCCCTCCTTTGTTTTCACGCCGGGCTTTATCTCAATCTCATCCCCTACACCAAGCCTGCCCTGCACGAGCGACCCACCGATAACGCCACCTCTCAACTTCTCGATTTCGACACCAGGCTTGTTCACGTCAAAGGACCTCGCCACCAGGAACTTGGGAATCTTTTTCGGGTCGCGTTTCGGGGGCTTCATCACGTTTTCGATAGTTTCGAGTAAAACGTTAAGATTCACCCTCTGCAGGGCGGATATCGGGATGATCGGGGCGTTTTCAGCAATCGTCCCCTTCAAAAAATTCTTTATCTGCTTGTGATTTTCGAGGGCCTGCTCCTTCGAAACGAGGTCTATTTTCGTCTGGACTACTATTAGCTTTCGAATTCCCGCTATGTCTATCGCTGTCAAATGTTCGGATGTCTGCGGTTGAGGGCATTCCTCGCTGGCTGTGATAGTCAGAATCGCGCCGTCCATTAAAGATGCTCCTGAAAGGACGGTTGCCATCAGGGTTTCGTGACCCGGGGCATCAACAAAAGAGACCGTTCGCAAAGGCTTGCACGTGGTGAAACAGTTTATGCACTTCTCAGTCATTGAATAACATTTCGCTCCCTTACACTTCGGGCATTTGTATATCGTCATGTCAGCGTAACCAAGACGGATGGAAATCCCCCTCTTGATCTCCTCCGAATGCGTATCCGTCCACTTCCCAGTCAGGGCCTCGGTGAGCGTGGTCTTTCCGTGATCCACGTGTCCTATCATCCCTATGTTGAATTCCGGAATCAACTTCTTGTCAACCTTCTTCGTTATCTGAACCACCTTAGATATCTTGATTATATTAGATTTTAATTTAAAAGAATTAGCCTGTAACCCTTATGGTCAGCCTTAATGGACTTGACCAGAGATTCTGGCTGTTTCCCCTGCATTCGCCCAGTTCTTCCGCACTTTCACCGTAACAGGCGTAGGCATTGAAGATATATTCCCCTCCAGAAGCGTCAGGAGGGACGGACACGACCGAATCTTTGAAAAGTGTCTCATTGGGAGCCACGAGAATGGTATCCCTTTCAAACAAGACCCATTTGCTGATTTCTTCCAAAGATTTCCCCGTATCTGTTTGAACTGCCTTAATGTTGAAATTGTAATAGAGGTCTCGCTCACCTTCATAGTCGTTCATTACTGTGAGCAGGACTGCGATCATGCCGCCCGGGGGGAGAGTGTACTGAGCGGGTTTCATGTAAAACTCACCGCTGATGCCGGTGCCTGCTGAAGAATTTGTTTCTGGATTCGGCCGGGCATACACGAGAACCAGATAGACGGCAATAATCAAAATGATTACTCCAACGACGGACAGCAATCTCCTGTTAATCATAATAATCTCTTTTCGCATTTCTTACTTATAACATTTTGCCCTTAAAATTCTTAAAATACAAAGTCATATTCTATTCATGATAACCAGGATAAAGCTCAAGAACTGGAAGTCACATCTGGATTCCGAGCTCTCTTTTTCGAAAAGCGTGAACGCCCTGATAGGGATAATGGGCAGCGGGAAGACGAGCGTCATGCAGGCGATCGCGTTCGCTTTGTTTGGGACGTTCTCGGGGTTGAGTTCCAGGAGACTCGGCTTGGATGATCTGATAATGAAGAAACCTCATTCGAAGGATTTCGCTTCCGTCGAGATTGAATTCGCGATGGACGGGAAGAATTACGTTGTTAAGAGGACGATAGAGAAGGGGAAGGGGACGACTTCGGCCGAAATCCGTGAAGGAGAGAAACTGCTTGAAGTGAACCCGCAGGGCGTTACCAGGGAGGTCCAGCGGATCCTCCAGATGGATTACGACTTGTTTCAGAGAGCTGTCTATTCCGAGCAGAACGCGCTCGATTACTTCCTGCAGATCCCGAAGGGGAAAAGGATGCAGCAAATCGATTCCATGCTCAAGCTCGACCGCTACGAAAAGGCGAGGGAATCCTCTGTTTCCAT
>CBEVTC010000082.1:0-2521 GCA_965552715.1 uncultured archaeon
CCTATTATCAGGATTCTCGGATATTTCCCCCCATTCATTGCCCTCTCAAGATGTTTCTTGAAGACGGATATTTCAGAATCAGCCGGCTTGGTTATGGGCGTGTGGTGACGGTATTTCTCCCTTTTCGCTCCTTTTATGATATCTCTTCCCATCCTCAGTTGCATAATATTTAATTTACAACTGGTTTTATATATTATGGCAAAAATAATCCTAGTCCCCACCTCGCACATCGCGAGGGAGAGCCTGGAACGTGTTAGGAAAGCGATAGGGAACGAGAAACCGGACTGCGTAGCGGTCGAACTCGACATAAACAGGTATCACTATCTCAAAGAAAGGGGAAACGAAAGCACGCTGGATATGATAAGAGTACTCGGCCTCCCCACCTTCCTGATTTACTGGGTTCTCAAAAAATTCCAGGATTATTTCGGGAAGAAGACAGGGATTCTCCCCGGTTCTGAAATGATGGAAGCGATCGGGATGGGGAGGGAAAGGGGAATAACAATCGCGCTCATAGACCGGCCGATAGAAATCACGCTTTTCAAAATAAGGAAGCTCCCCCTTTCCGAGAAACTCAGACTTTTCAAGCTATTGATAATGGGAGTTCTGGGCATCGCGATCCCTTTCGGAAAGAAACACAAGTTCAATCTCAACCGCGTCCCCCCGAAAAAAATCATCGAACAGGCAATGGCTTATCTCAAGAAAGAACTCCCCGGTTTCTACAGGATTCTGGTCAGCGAGAGGAACGCGGTCATGGCAAAGAACCTCAAAGACCTTGCTAGGAAATTCGATAATATAGTCTGCGTGGTAGGGGCAGGACACGAAAAGGGAATGAAAAAACTGCTCGAGCTCAAGGCTTGAACCACTCTATTTCGTAGTACTCGTATTTGGATTTCGGCAGGATGATCTTTTTCAGCTCGTAATAAGTTATCGAGGTTTCCCTGTCCGTGATCGAAAGCAAGAGGTTCAGACCGTTTTCTCTCGCCTTATTGAGCAAGGAAGCGAGCTCTATCCCTCCGATGTGTTCATCTTCGGAAACCGAAACCAGCATATACCTCGGCTTGTCCTTCGGGGTTTCGCGAACCCATACACCTTTCCCTTTCTTCCTCCTGTAAGCCACGAAATCCACGGGAAAGTCTATGTAATCCTTCGCTTTCAATTCGGGTATTCCGAGTATGAACGTCTTCTTCACCCCGTGCGCCACCCGGACGGCGCGCGACCACTCAGAAATCAGGAGCTTCTGCTCTTTCGGGAAAACGTGCAGAACGTGCCTGGAATGTATCCACTTATCCTCTTTCACAGGGGAAGCCCCCGGAAAGTAAATACGAAAATGAGAGCCGAACTTGAACCCTGTTTTAACTACGTACGCCTTCATCCGCCAATCCTCGTATATCTCATACAGTTGTTTCGCGTATTCCCTTTTCTTCACCACGTCTCTCAAAACTTCATTGTAAGTCATTTTCTTTCCCGTTTCGTTGTTCACGATCTCCACGCCGAAGTGTTTCGTGAGGAAAAGGGTCTCGAAGAAGTCGAGCTTGGATTGCTTCCCCCTTTCCTGCTTGTAGACTCCGTACTGCCCGATCCAGTATTTCTCGAAGAGATCTTTCCCTGCCTTATCCTTGTCCAGAACCGAAAAAAGCGAGTCATGATACCAGTACGCCTTCGCTTTGATTTTCCCGAACTTGAACTTCTGGAAAGGGTATTTCTTGTACGTTTTTTTCGAATGCTTTCCCTGTATGTTCAGCCTGAATCTCCTTATTACGAGACCGCGATCCCTCCAGTCCCTGTAAGCGTTATACCTTATGAACAGCCTGGGTTCCTTCTTGATGAAGTGTCTCGCCAGCGAATTGAAATTCATTTCCTTCCCCCTGACATCGAGCACGACAGCGTTCCTGAAGAGAAGGAGGTACATCGCCTCTTCCGGAAGAAGCGAAATCCTTTTCTTTTCCCTGTCCCCGAAGAAGTCCCTCGTTAGTTTTTCAACTGTTTCTGTTTCGTCTGCGAATATTCCCTTCTTAAGATCGAACTTCAACTCCAGCATGAATATCACTAGTAATTAGTATGTTGATTTTATTAATTAATACCCCATCGATTTGAAATTAAACCTCTTCATGTGGTTCCCGAGAACGGTTTTCAGTTCAGCATTCCCCCCGTGGAATAAATGATAATGCTTCCCGCCGCAGGGCCTTGAATCCGTTTCCTTGTTGTACTTTTTCTTTTCTGGTTTATTGCTTGCAAGCTTGAGGTCGGGTTTCGTGTGCGAACTCTGGTAATTCTTGTTCCCGTTCATCCGTATCCCGTAAAACTCCTTATATGCAGTACACCCCGGGCATCCGCAGCCGAGCTTGTGCCCCCTCTCCCACGGGCTTTTCATCTTGGGTTCGATCTCTTCGTTCCTTTTGTTCTTTTCCATGTCCCTGTAAATCTTCTCCAGGCCTTCCTTAATAGTATCCACGTATTCCCTGAACTTCTCCTGGTATTCCTTCATCTCCTCCTCCGTTCCCCCGTAAACATCCCTGTACTC
>CBEVTC010000083.1:0-2458 GCA_965552715.1 uncultured archaeon
TTCTGAGAATTCCAACTTCTTGTGCAACATCGAAAGGAACCGGGATGAGTTCGCCCTCCCACGCGGGGATCGCCGCACGGATGTTCTCCTCCGGCTCGGCAAGGATTGATTTCTCGCGAACGTCAAGTATCCTCCATGCCTGGCCTTTCACGACAAAGGAGACCCCCGGCCTCCCGTGTAGAGCTATGAACTCCGCATCGAGCGTCCCGACCGGCTTGTTCGTGACAACGTCTATTATCTTGTAGTTCTTCACGTCGGGGATCGTGGAGAGGTTCTGGTAGTAGTAAAGCCACGCGTTCTTCCTCCTCCTCAAAGGGACGTAATCATCGAACTTCGATCCGACCCAGATGTATCCGAGTTTCTGCATGAGTTCCGCGACCTTTCGAAACTCATCCTTTTTCATGTCCCTGAAGGGATACGCCCGCTTTATGATCTTGTATGCCCTGTCAAGCGGGATTTTGTATTCTTCGAGGGAGAGACCCACTATCTGGTGGCCGAGGACATCGAGGGATTTTGAATATATTTTAGTGGGCTCTATCCTGTTGTCTTTCCCCAGTTTCGCGATCACGCTCGATTCGAAAGAGTCATCTGAGTCAGTGGATATTATGATCCCGTTCGAGATCTCCGTGACCCTGTGACCGGACCTTCCTACCCTCTGCAGGAGCTTCGCGACCTGGCGGGGAGACATGTACTGGAGAACGAGGTTTATCGAGCCGATGTCTATCCCGAGTTCCAGCGAGGACGTGCATATCAGGGATTTTATCTTTTCCTGCTTGAACCTCTCCTCCGCATCTATGCGGACCTCTTTCGAAAGGGAGGAATGATGGGTCTCGATAGGCAAAGATTTGTCAAGCGCGTGGAGCCTTGATGACAGGACCTCTGAAAACTCCCGGGTGTTGGTGAACGCCAGAACAGACCTGTTTTTCTTTATCAGCTCCTCTATCCTTCTCAGGCGGGCGGACGTTTCGCGGCCAATGAAAATTTTTTCTGAAATTTCAGAATCCTGATTCTCCGGTTTGGGGGATTCCACCTTGACTTCAATATTACCCTTTTCGAACGTGTTCACAATTTCGCAGGGCTTTCCCGCTGTAAGGAATTCCGAAACCTTTTCGGGTGAGCCGACTGTCGCTGACAAACCGACTATCTGGATTTTCTCCTTTTCTTTTATTATTTCCTTTAACCTTTCCAGGGCAACAGAAAGCTGGATTCCCCTCTTGTTCCCCACGAGTTCGTGTATTTCGTCCACAACGATCCATCTGACGTTTTTCAAATGTTCCCTCATCCTCTTTCCGACCAGTATCGCTTGCAGGGTTTCCGGCGTCGTTATAAACATGTCGGCAGGATTCGCGGCCTGCATGGAACGTTCATATTGGGAGGTGTCACCGTGGCGAACGCTCACCTCGAAATCCAGTTTTTCAGCCCACCAGAGGATTCTTTTCAGCAGATCGCGGTTCAGGGATTTCAGGGGGGTTATGTAAAGTATCGAAATCGGTTTCATCCCTTCCTTTTCCCTGTCCTTGACAAACTCATCAAATATCGGGAAGAGGACGCTTTCGGTTTTTCCTATACCTGTTGGAGCGATTAAAAGCGTGTTTTTACCGCTGACTATTGGCGGGATTCCCTTCTCCTGTATGGAAGTGGGTTTGACGAAACCTCTCTCCTTTATAACTTCCTGCAGTTCTTTCGAAAATAATCTCCAGACCATGGAACGCACACCTTCCGAAACGAACGATAGACCTACGTACATGAAATGTACGTAATACGAACGATATAGCTTCGTCTTCCTAACGCTTATATACACTTAAGCAGTTTTAAAAGTTCACGCTGAAACCTTTATCTCATTCCCAGCAGGTCGGATTTCGTTATTATCCCGCGTATTTTTCCCTTCTCCGAAATCAGGACAGCTGGATGTATGTCGAGAAGGGGCGGAAGAATCTCTATCGTATCGCTGGAATCAACAACAGGAAAAGGCTTGTCGAGAATGTCTTTCGCTTCCATGTGATCGAGGTTCTTGTCCATGTTGTGGAGGAGCGTGGCTTCGCTTATCACCCCTACCTGCCTCCCCCCTTCAAGGACAGGCAGCTGGGAGAAGCCGGATGATTTCATGACGGCTATTATTTTCTTTACCGGAGTTTCCGGCCTGACCGACATCACCCTGCTCATCACCTCGGAGCATCTCACGATTTTCTCCCTTTCCGAAAGGATAAGTAGGATTTTGTTCACGGTTGAAAGCCTCGGGTCGACCTTTTCATTCTCTATTTTCGCTATGTGCGCCTGCGAGATGTTAGCGAGTTTCGCGAGCTCGGTCTGCGATAAACCCCTTTCCGTCCTTAACTTCTTGATGTAATCTCCAGTCACGATCATATTCCCAACAGTTATAATTTTAAACAGTTAAATATAAAAAGATATATAAATGAAGAATAACAATAATTCTTATCTATTCGAAATTTGAGGTGAT
>CBEVTC010000084.1:0-2200 GCA_965552715.1 uncultured archaeon
CGTCGTCTTCTTGTTGTGTTTAATGAATAATTTAAATACGACATCGAATTCTAAATAATGACCGAAGAGGAAGATTCGGAAAAGGAAGAGTACAAAAAGAAGCTCGTGAAGGAAGAGGGCATTGAAGACAAAGGGGGCGGAAAGGAGAAAAAGGAGTTGGAGAAGGCTCTGGAGAAAGAGGAGGGAGCCGCTAAAGAAGAGGGTCCTGTTTCCGGGGGAGAGGAGAAGGAAGGTAAGTTAGAATACGGGAAGAAGGAAGAGGTGGAAAGCGGGGCGGAAGCCGGAAAAGATGAAAAGAAAGGTTATGAAGGTGTGAAGCCTAAAAAAGGACACCCCGTCAAAGAGTACAAAAAGTTCAAGAAAAAGATAGAAGAAGAGCATAAGTCCAGGGAACCTGAAAAGAAGGAAGATGAGGAGGAAGTGGATAAAGAGGGCTAAAACCAGCGTCGTCTTCTTTGTGGTCTCCCTACTTCTCAAACTTGCTGTCCGGAACGAGAAGTTTCAGCCAGTTTCCATGAAATATCTCTTCTTGATGTAGTCTATGAACGGCTTCTCCCTCTTCCCTGTCTGGTATTCGTCCAGGGCGTCGTAATAATTCTCCAGATCTTCCGCCGGGATGTCTATGGGCGGGTAATTCCTTTTCCACAGAATCCAGTTCATCAGCAGCCTCGAAATCCTTGAATTCCCGTCCGCGAACGGCTGTATGGAGATTATTTTCAGGTGAACCAGTGCCGCCAGCACCAGCGGATGGAGTTTCCTCTTTTCAGAATCATGCCATCTGAAAAACCCTTTAAGTTCCGGTTCCACATCCTCCCATTTGGGGGGGACGTACGGGGTACCGGCGATTTTCACGTTCCTTTTCAGCTCGCTTCTCAGTTTCCCTGCTATGGAATCCTCAACGCCGGTGAACAATATCCTGTGGATTTTCTTCATGAAGCCCGTGTCCAGCTTCCCTTTGTATTTCGTGACGGCAATCGCCCCCTTTTCGTGGTTTTCCAGCTCTTTCACGGTCCTCAGGTTCTTGAAGCCCCTCGGGATTAACCCTTCTTTCAGAATCAATGACGTCTGCCTTAAGGTTACGTTCAGCCCGGAAAGCTTGGTGCTGTCATAGGTAAACCTTATTATGAATTCTTTAAGCCTCTCCTCCTTTTCTAGGTGGCTCAGCCTTGCCGTTTCCTTTTTGTATTCTTCCCTTTTCTCCTCTATTTTCCTGACGTCCTCTTCTGACAGGAATTTGTATTTCCTGCCCGAGGACAGTTCTTTCAGGAAATCCCTTTTCAGCTGTTCCAGTCTTTTCTTTGGCGGGAGGGTTTTCCCGATATATTTGCTTTTTTGGACTATCCTTTTCCCCTTCCTCACGGCGTGAACCAGTATCCAGTATTCATTGTTTTTACTTTTTACCTTTCTTACAAACACCATAATTAATGTTATTCACTACAAATATTTAAATGTTTCGGTTATTCACTACAGGGATTAGGGGGTACATATTTATAAATGTTATTTTTCTGCGTACCCTGTAATGTGACTACAAATTGAATCTCTGTAATCACGCTCCCCTCAGAACCAGCTCAGAACTTTGGTTTAAAAGGGTGTTACCGATTGGGTTCTTTTAAGTACGCGGCTTCAATATAAACCAAGAAAAGAATATGAATATCAAAAAGACGACAGAAAACCCATGCAAGATATGTGGAAAGGATTCAACCACAGCGGTTCAACTATATCCTTCACAGGTCTGGGAGTTTTACTGCAGGAAATGTTACGAGAAGAAGAACATGTAAACTAATATCTGAGCAAGCAAGAATTCAATTTTTTCCTCAATATCAAATAATTCGGACTTATTAGGAATTTTTCACGCTCCCCTCAGAACCAGATTCGGGAGCGACGGCTATTTGTCCGGTTCATCAACTTCAGGGAATCCTTCATAAAAAGTTTTTGGGTTTGTGTTTCCAAATCCAAAATTAGTCGTTATTAGAAAGTTATCAGTTCCATCAGGCAATTCCCCTCTCATTACTTCCACGGCTTCTGGTTGTTTACCCAATTTATGATATATCATTGCAAGTTTTAATCTTGTTTCTCTGGGATTATCATAATTTACATCCACACCTAAATACTTTGCATGCATTTCTAAGTGATGAAGATTTTTTGTTTTAAACATAATTACTACTTATAAGTCATATTTATAAACTTAACATCTTTTCAC
>CBEVTC010000085.1:0-2195 GCA_965552715.1 uncultured archaeon
CTGGCGAGCGCGCGCAGGGGCACGATGTAAACGACTTTCCTTCCTTCTTTGATCGCGTTCAGGGCCGCGAATTCAGCGACCAAGGTTTTGCCGCTCGCGGTAGGGGCGGCCAAAACGAGGTTCTCCCCTTCCAAAACCCCTGCCTTCAGGGCTTCCTCCTGTACGGGGTTGAGCCTCGAAAAGCCTGATTTCTCAAGAACCTGTTTCACAACGGAATCCATAGTTATAAAATAAGGAATTAACATTAAATATGGTTTCGGAAATTTTCTATCAGGTCACGAATAACCGCATGCGCTTCACCGAATACATCGTGATGAAGTTCATGAAAGAGATAAAGAGGAGGAAGAAGATATTCGTCAAGCCGAACATCGTTTCCCATGAACTTTATCCCACGACCACGCACCCGGACGTCCTCCGCTATGTCCTGAAGAACCTCCCCCGGTCTTCCGAAATCGTTATTGCCGATGCGCCTGTCCCGGATTCCTCGGTCACCATAGGGTTCGGGAAGAAAGACGTGGTAAAAAACCACCCCCTTGCAAAGGTGTGCAAACAGCTGGATCTCGAACTCCAGAACATCTACGATCTCGGGTTCAGAAAAGTCAAGACGAAATCCGGTTTCTCCCTCAACGTCTCGGAGGTCGCGTTTGACTGTGATTACATGATTTCGCTCCCTGTCATGAAGACCCATTGCATAAAAGCAATCGGGATAACGGGTGCGCTAAAGAACAACTTCGGTCTGTTGTCAGCAAAGGACAGAATCCTTCTGCACTCATCGGAAAAGATTCCCATAAAAGCGATGAGGAAACTGTTATTGAGAAAAAGGGACATAAACCTCGCGATAGCCGAACTCAACGTGATTCGAAAACCCGACCTCTT
Organism: uncultured archaeon; assembly: GCA_965552715.1. Taxonomy (GTDB): domain Archaea; phylum Aenigmatarchaeota; class Aenigmatarchaeia; order QMZP01; family QMZT01; genus JAZGEG01. The sequence continues at coordinate 877 of CBEVTC010000085.1, forward strand.
CATAATGGACATGGTCGACACGCTTGTAAACGCGAACGAGGTTCGCCATGGCGGAATCCAGAAGCACGTGGGTCTCATGTTCGCGGGGAGAGATCCCGTCGCTCTCGACTGCTTCGGGCTTGAAATCCTGAAGAAGTTCGACCCCGGGCTGAAGAAAAGGGGAGCGAAGGACATACCGGCGATAGAATACGCACTCCGTCTTGGCGTGGGGGAGAAGAAATTCAAGAAAACCAAGATAAGTTCGTGAATCCAAAATCATCAGACCAAGGACATCATTTTTTTGTCAACTTTGTACGTCCCCTCCCCGTAAAAGTCCTTCGGGGCATTTGATGTAGGTCCTGTATATCCGGGTATCGGGGAATTAACCTGATTGTGAATGTAATTCTCTGAACGATAGTAAACATGGGAAGGCATTCCGGGGATAGTGACTTTGACTATCTTAGGATATTTGTCCATGTTCTTTCTTTCCTCGAACACGGCAAGCGCGTCTTCGCAACATCCTGGCATGTTTTAATTATTATGGGAAATTTTTAAATCGTTATAAGCTTCATTTTTTATAAAACTCAAACAATTATACAATATAATGATTAACATGGACGCCGGAAAAAGATTCAAGCTGATCAAGAGGAACACGGAAGAGATACTGACGGAGAATGACCTTAAGAAACTGTTGAAAAGGAAAAAGCATCCATCCGCATACATAGGCCTAGCCATCACGGGAAAGCCTCACATAGGGTATTTCATCCCAATGATAAAAATCGGGGATTTCCTCAAGGCGGGATTCCACTTCAAGATTCTGTTAGCTGACATACATGGTCACTTAGACGACCAGAAAACGCCTTTCGATCTGCTCGACACGCGGATGAAGTACTACATGGAAGTCATTTCCGGCATGCTCGAGTCGATAGGCGTTGACAGGGGCAAGCTCAAATTCGTAAAGGGAAGGGACTTCGAGCTTAGTCCCGAGTATACGCTGGACATGTACAGATTGAGCGCGCTGAACACGTTCGCCCGCTGCAAGCGCGCGGCTTCTGATGTCGTTCGTTTCGGGAAGGAACCTAAGCTAAGCGGTTTCATCTACCCGATACTGCAGGCGTTGGACGAGGTTTACCTCGATGTTGACGTCCAGTATGGCGGGCACGACCAAAGGAAGATCCTCGCCTTCGCTCGGGAGGTTCTCCCCTCGCTCGGTTATAAAAAGCGAGTGGAGGTGATGACGCCCATGCTTCCCGGCCTGCACGGAGAGAAAATGAGCGCATCGGAGGAGAAATCAAAGGTTGACCTGCTCGATCCCCCGGACGTGGTGGAGAGGAAGATAG
>CBEVTC010000086.1:0-2172 GCA_965552715.1 uncultured archaeon
CATATATGAGCATTTGGTAGCGGAAGAAATCAGGCCGAGTTTGAAGAAATCCCTAGTGAGGTTGTCATCTATGCTCTTGACAAAGCCTTTGAACAAGAGCACGTCGTCAAACGTATGGGTGTTGAAATAGCGGCGTATGTCAGAAGGTACCCATGACCTGTCAACCTTCCGGAACTTGACCTTCTTTATCTCCCTGAGCGTTTCCCTGAGCTCCCCGGTGTCGTAGTCCCCTACCTTAACCTTCGCTGCGAAGAGCGAAAGGGGTGAAACCTCTAAGCCGATTGAATTTAATCCCTTCTCCATGCAGGCGAGGTTTGTGGTCCCAACACCGCAGAAGGGATCGAGTATCGTTCCATTCCGGATATTGAACATCTCGATTAACTTGAACACGAGGTCCCGGGAGAATCCCTCTTTGTAGTAAAACCAGTTGTAAACAGGCGAACGCTTGTTGGGGATGAAAGTAGCGAGATCGCCCCATTCGAGTTTTTCTTCTATCTTGTACATACTATTTGGTTAGAAGTTGAGTATTAAAATTATGCCCAGTACGGTTTTCTGATGTATTTGAAAATGGAGTATACGGCTAAATGACCTTCACCGATCGCCTCGGGGATCCTTTTCAGCCTTCCCGTTATGTCTCCTGCTGCGTAAAACCCCTCAACATTCGTTTTCATCCCGTCATCCACTGGTATATTCTCACCTTCTGTTTTTACCCCGAGAGATTTCAGAAAATCCAAGCTGAAAACAGATCCTATGCATATAATGGCATTGTCTATTTCGAGCATGCTCTCCTTGTTTGTCTTGTTGTTTATCACTTTCGTCTTTTTTATCTTTCCCTTTCCTCTAATCTCCTTTAGCTCTGTGTTGAAGAGTATTTCGACTTTGGAACGCTTTACCTCTTCCTGTATCTTGTCCATTGCCCTGAACTGGTCCTTCCTGTGGGCGAGATATACTTTCGCTCCCGATTTCTCGAGAACCAGCGAACATTCAAGAGCGGTGTCACCTCCACCGACGACAAGAACCTTCTTGCCCCTGTATTCGTCCGGGTCGGCTATCGAGTAGTGAACATTTGGGTTGTCCTCCCCCGGTATCCCGAGCTTACGGGGTGTGCCCGCTGTCCCGGGTGTAAACAAAACCGTTTTTGCTTCATAAACTTTTTTGTCTGTCTTCACCGTGAATGTTCGTTTCTTTTTATCCTTTTTTATCTCCGTAACCCCTTCCCCCTCTTTTATTACAGTCCCTTCCTTTTCGACGTGTTCGATCATCCTCTCCGCGACCTCCTGACCACCCATCTTATAAAAACCGATAAAAGAACAGACCTCTTTCCAAGGGTAAGTACGGATGAGTATGCCGCCTGCTTGGTCGACTTCCAGAACAAGGTGTTTCAGCTTGAGGTAGCAGGCAGTCAGGGCAGCGGAGAGTCCTGCGGGACCCGCTCCCACAATTATGAGGTCGTAAGTCATATTTAATAAATAAATCTTGGTTCTTATATAATTAAAACAAGGCCAGTGATTAAATGAGGGTTTCGAGATTTTTCGTTATCAAAAAATCTGATTTTCCAGAATTTATCGATTATGTTCTTAGGACTTCGAAAGTCCTCGCTCCCGTCCGCGGGGATAGCGAATGGAATTTCAAGGAAATAATATCAGGGAAGGAAATCGATTTAAAAGAATACATAAACACGGAATTCCCGCCCAAGAAGTTTTTCATCCCGGACGGAGAGGTTTTGATGGAATACGAAAAAGGAGGGAAGGTAAGGAGAAAACCAGCAAAGGGAAAAGCCGTTCTTTTTGGGGTGAGGCCTTGCGATGTTCACGGGTTAGTCGTCCTCGACAAGGTGATGACGTCGGAGCCGGTTGATGATTTCTACAAAAACAGGCGGGACTCGTTCGTTGTTATTGCGCTGAACTGCAAAGAAGCGGGTGAGAACTGCTTCTGTGAGTCGATGGGAACTTGCGAAGCGGAGGGTTTTGATCTGTTGTTCAGCGACCAAGGAAACGAATATCACGTGGAGGCCGGGAGCGAGAGAGGGAAAGAAATAATCGAGAAGTTTCGCGTGTTTAAAGAAACGAACAAGGAAGCAAAAAAAACGAAGCTGAAGTTCAAGAAGAAGATGAACACTGAGAACCTCCCGGAAATAATGAAGGCCTCGTTCGACAGCAAGATATGGGAAGA
>CBEVTC010000087.1:0-2091 GCA_965552715.1 uncultured archaeon
GCAGCGATAATCTCCGAGCTCGGAGTCTACACCCCGGAGAATTTCGTTTCAGAGCTGAGGAGAACGTACCCGTGGCTTTCAAGGTGATTCACTGGCTTCTTATTTTAGGGCTTTTTGAGACGTCAACAACGAAGTTCCCGTAAAGGAGATTCCTTCCTATCAGGACGGGGTATTTCATGTGCGAGCGGTCGTTGAGGTTCGCCTCCACCTCGAACTTCTTCCCTTTAATTTTTATCGTAACCTTAACGACAGGCCTGCGAGCTACTTCTTTCGTTATCGGGGCCTTTGTCTTGAACATCCTCACCACGGGCCCGAGCTTCGCTTCCCCCGCTAGTTTTATGTCTATCGACGTCATCTTCGCTCCGGTATCCACGATGGCTTCTGCCTCCACGGAATTCCCGTTCCCGTAAACCTTGACCTTCTCGATCAGGCCTACCGTTTTCTTGGACATATCAAAACCAGCTTACGTATCGCAGTTTAATTATTGGTAGAAGTTTTTAATAAACTTTTAAGAATTTTAGCGGGACAAAAATAATAAACCTTTAACCAATCTATTAGTATGAAATTCGTTAAGCACCCGCTGATAAGGAAGAATTCGCTGGAATCTAGGCTTTACCAGGAGGCGATACTCGGGAGGGCTGTGGGAAACGATCTGCTCTGCGTTTTGCCTACGGGACTCGGGAAGACCCCGATAGCGATAGTTCTCGCTGTTTTCAGGCTTGAGAAACATCCTGATTCGAAAGTCCTGATTTTAGCTCCAACAAAACCCCTGATCGAACAGCATCTCAACAGCTTCAGAGAAGTGATAAACCTCCCGGAAAAGGAGTTCGTCCTCCTGACGGGCATGGTCAAACCGGAGGAGAGGGAAGAATCCTACAAGAGCTCGAAAATTATTTTCGCAACGCCGCAGACCGTTAAGAACGATTTGAAAAACGGGAGGCTGAACCTTTCGGATTTTTCGCTCGTGGTTTTTGACGAGGCCCACCATTCGATAGGGGATTACGCCTACCCTCACATAGCGAAGGTTTACATTGAAAACGCCAAGAACCCACGAATACTCGGATTGACGGCTTCGCCCGGGGGGACGAAGGAAAAGGTCAAGGAGATAATGAATAACCTGGGAATCGAAAAAGTTGACATCAGGACGGAGGAGGACCTTGATGTGGAGCCATGGGTAAAGAAGAAGCAGGTAGAATGGGTTCACGTCGAGCTACCCCAAACATTTTTTAACATACGTGAAAGCCTGAGGAAGGCGTACGAGTACAGGCTGAGAGGTCTCAGGAAGCTTGGCTTTTCAAAACCGATCAGGCTTGTCACGAAGCGCGAACTGCTCGAACTCCAGAAAAAGTTTGCTTCTTCCGATTCGAACTACACTAAATTCTGGGGAGTTTCCCTCGTTTCCCAGGCGATAAAGGCCGAACATGCGATAAGCCTGATAGAAACCCAGGGCATAAATTCGCTGGAAACCTATTTCAAGAAACTGAGAAAAGAAAAGGCCAAGTCATCGAAAAGTATTGTCAAGGACAGGAACGTGAAGAAAGCGATGTACCTGGCAGGCGAGCTTTCCGAGGAGGGTTCCGAACATCCCAAGATGGCAAAGCTCCGTGAAATCGTGGGTAGGCAGTTGAAGGAAGATCCTGACTCGAAAATAATCGTTTTCGCGAACTACAGGAACATGGTGAGGGAAATAGTGGGCGTTCTGTCGGAGGTAAGAAATTCGAAACCGGTCGAGTTCATGGGACAGAGGGAAGGCCTCACTCAAAAGGAGCAGAAGAAAAGGATCGAGGAGTTCAGGGAGGGGAAATACAACATCCTTGTCACCACCTCCGTTGGGGAGGAAGGGATCGATATCCCGGAAATGGAGCTAGCGATTTTCTACGAGCCAGTCCCTTCCGAAATCCGTTCGATACAGAGAAGAGGAAGGGTCGGGAGGACGAAGCTGGGGAAGATAATGATCCTGATCGCGAGGAAAACTAGGGACGAAGCCTACTACTGGATGGCTCACAGGAAGGAAAAGGTCATGAAGAAAACCCTTTATGAAATGCGCGGGGAATCTTTTGGCAAGAAACAGAAAAACCTGAGTGATTTTGA
>CBEVTC010000088.1:0-2029 GCA_965552715.1 uncultured archaeon
AAAACCTGTTGTGGAGAATCCTGACGAATTTCCCTTTCCCCGTCTTTTTGAGCATGCGGTAATTCGAACTGAAATCATCGTTTCCCATCATGATGAAAACAGGTTTTTTGAAGTGTTTTTTAAACTCTCTCAATCTCGGAATGAGATAGAATTCAAGGAAGAACTTCTGCCCGTTCGGGTTCACCCCTGACGTTATATCCCCGCCGAACACGAGGAAGTCAATATCCTTAGCCCTGCCCAGATCGAACATCTTCTCATACACGGAATGCGTACCGTGCGTATCCGTCACGTAAAGGAATTTCACCATATGGACCCGCCGGGATTTTCAGAGCGACGCGGGTTGAACCCGCGTCAAACTTCCGTTGAACCCGGAGTCTCCGCCGTGCGAGGGCGGCGTCTTACCATTCGACTACAGGCCCGCACCTTTAATGGATTTTAGATTTTATTTAAACTGGATATATAAAATTTAATAATGGAAAAACTGATAAAACTCGCGAAAAAGAAGGATATTATAAAGCCGTTCGGCCACACGGATGTCCTTCTGCTTTACGGAATAGCCGGGGTGAAACTGAAGAAATTCCTGAAAGGGAAGGAGCTCGCCTCGAAAGTCTGGCTCCCGAAAGGAAACATAAAATATTTCCTTAACAGAGGCTCGAAAAAGTCTCCTCTATTCATTGAAGATTTCGTCGAGGCGATCACCCCTGAATTCCTGGAATTGAGGAGCGGACACCACCTCAAGGAAGTGGAGAGCGAGCTCACGGAAAAGCAGAAACTGGTTTGGTCCTACTTTCCGCCGAGAAAACTGATTGATTTATTCTACGCTACCAACAACGAGGGAGCTGGAAAGCCGATAGACCGCATTTTTTTCGACATAGACAGAGGTAAAGACACTTCGTTGGGGAATGCTCAAAAGGTGACGAAGCTCCTCTGCGAGATCATAAAGAAAGACCCAGAATTGAAAAAATCCATAGGGAAAACCGATCCCTTCGTTTCGTGGACAGGAAATTCCTTCCACGTTTACATAATGCTTGATAAACCGAGACCAAACTCGTTCTACGAAAAGAATTTCATGTTCTCCAAGAACAATCCTTCCGCGAGTTTTACGGGCAGGTGGGCCGAGCAGATAAAAAACGAACTGAAGATCAACGTCGCCGGCGGGCATGAAAAGATCCCGAAATTCCTCAGCATCGATCCTTCCCAAACGCCCTCGGGAAAACTCGCTCGCTCGCCCTTGGGTTCGCTCCACATGGAGGATGCGGGGACGATTGACGGCGTTTCGATTCCAGTAACCGAAAAGATGCTGGCTGATGAAGATCTCCCGAATAAATTAAAGGAAACGAGACCAAAAGATGTTATTGATAATCTGGATAAACTCGCAGGGAGATTCCCATGATTGATATCTACACGTTCGTGGAAGCCGTTTGGCTGTTATGGCCCGCTTACGGGGCGAATGGTCTATGCATGCTCGCTAGGGGGAAACGCCCGATAGACGGAGGGCGAACCTTCCGGGGGAAGCCGGTATTCGGGCCGGGGAAGACCTGGGAAGGCTTAATACTCGGTGTGATCGTTGCAATCGCTGTCGCGAGTTTCCAGATGTTCATGTTCCCTTTCCTCCCCTGGAATCTTTCACCCGTTCCACTCGACATCGTTGCGATGTCGCCTCTGCTCGGTTTAGTGATCGGCCTGGGAGCGATGGTCGGGGATCTGGGAGGGTCGTTTATCAAGAGGAGGCTAGGAATTCCAAGAGGGAAGCCCGCCCCTTTACTTGACCAGCTGGATTTCATAATAGGCATGTTTATTTTCGTGAGTTTCGTGATCTTATTGAAATTTGAGTGGGTCGTGATCCTTCTCGTATTAACGCCGATAATACATTTGGTTGCGAACGGGATCGCTTATTTACTGAAGATCAAGAAGGTGCCTTATTAATTAAAAACCGTATAAAATAATATTGGTCAAAATGGAAGGGAAATTCATCGTCTTCGAGGGGATCGACAAGTCCGGGAAGGAAACCCAGGCCAAGATGCTGTAC
>CBEVTC010000089.1:0-2021 GCA_965552715.1 uncultured archaeon
AATTAATGATCTCCGAGATTTTCAGACCGTAAAGCTTCGCGAGGGAAACCGCATCGTAATACGTTTCTTTCTCCTCCTCTTCGACCTGCGGGCTTTCGAATGTCATGTTAACGATCGTAGGGAGATCCGCTAGCACTTCGTTGCATATTATGAGATCGAATTTCTCCCTTGTTTTCGCGGTTAAGAAATCCCCGTTGATGAAGGAGAATTCGCTTCCCCTGAACCTGGATTTCAAATGGTTTATGAATTCCGAGGACACATCCATGAACGTGTAATGAAAATTCTCGAGTTCACTGCACATATCCTCTGCGAGATCCCCCAGACCGGGACCCACCGCCAGTATTTTTCCGAACGGAAGGCCTGATTTCGTGAAGGGATTCGGGGATTTCAACACGTGGGAGATGGTTAGCTCGTTCTCTATCCCCTCGCGTACATCACGTATATTCTTGTAGTAATTTTCGGTCCTGTTAACAAAAACCTTTTTCATAACTTATATAATATTGGAGGGGAAAATTAAATTGATATGTTTAGGGAGATACGCACGAATTTTAGAAACCTTTCGAAAGAAAAGGTTAATCTCGAGAGGTTTTCCAAGGATTTCAGAATAGCGATATCGATAGATTTCTCGAAAAATCCGGAATCAGTGGGATCAGGACTCAAATTCGTTGACTCGATTCTTAAGAACACGAATTTCAACATTGAGGTTTCGAAGGAAGGCCTTGAGAACAGGGAACTGATCGAAAACGTGGGCTTCGCTTTCGGGGAAGGCCTGAGGAAACTCTATGAAAAAAGGGAAAAGAAACAATCCTCTTCGCTCATCCGCTCGGGCAAAAAGATGATGTGCATGTTCGCGGTCAACGCAAGGAAGCAGCTCGGGGAAGCGAACATACAGATAATAGGAAAGCCTGAATTCGATCCCGAGTATTTTTTCGCTTTTTTCGATGGTTTCGCACAGGGTTTCGGGTCGGAGATTAACGCAGTCATCAACTTAGGAAAGGAAAAAAACCACATGGAATTCGTTTCAAAAGCGTTCGGGGACTCGCTGAAAGAAATGTTCGGATAGACCTTCCGGACTTCTTCTTTATGAAATAAACAACCGCTGCAACGGCTATCACCAGCAGGGAAACCACGAAGACATACCATGAAACGTCCCCGCCCGCCGGCGGTGGATTGCAGGTCAACGTTTCCGTATCACACCCATAAACACACGATTCCTTGCCAACCCACTCCGTTCCTGCCGGGTTACATTCCTGTATCTCATTGTCTGAACACCTTTTAGAGCCGGGGCTGCACACCAGAAGCGGTTCTGTCACATTTTCTTCCCTTCCGGTTTCCCTGACCTCCTCTCCTGTTACAGCAAAGTAAGAAAACCCGTGGCTGAGTGATTCATAATTAACATAATCAATTGTTTCATTGACCAGCCGCGTGCTCAAACCAATCCAGTTATTGCTAACATACCTGTTCAGCCTGACCGTTGATTTATTTATGTTATTCCCGGCAATCCATGTCTTGTTTACCCTGAACCCGATTGTCACGCTCTTTATGTTTGTCTGGTTCAGGTTTTCAGTGTGGCTTATGTTTATGTACTGATAGACAGTCCCTGTCGCTTCATCGTCTATATCCGAGGGTACGGTTACGAGGACTTTAACTTCCACGTCAACATTGATTACTTTGCTGCTCACCTGCAGTTCAATGCTAGTAAGGCTGATGCCGGATTCGTCTATATCCATTATTGCTGGTTCTTCCGGCGTTATCTCGTCCCACATATATGACACTTCTATGCTTGGCGGTGCACCACCACTTGGTCCTCCGCCACTAAAGCACGCCTGAGAAATAGCGCTCCTGTTAACTGTCGTTCCGCAGCTGTTCAAATCGGTCGCAGTTCGCGTCTGCAAATTTCCCGCGCACATGGACCAATCACCGTAAACCCAGTTCTCTATGCATGCCGATGTCGTGAAGTTGTAGGTCCCCGAAGTGTTACAGTTCTCGGCAGAATCACAGGAGCTCACGTTGTAGTAATA
>CBEVTC010000090.1:0-1993 GCA_965552715.1 uncultured archaeon
TGCACGAAATACATGAAGCAGTTCATCTACAAGATAAGGGACGACGGGCTCGCGGTTTTCAACATCCAGAAGGTTGACGAGAGGATCAAGCTGGCGGCCGGGTTTCTTTCGAAATTCGATGACATCCTCGCGGTCTCGAGGAAGGGGAATGGTGTGGTTCCCATCAAGAGATTCGCAGAGATCGTGGGAGGGAAAGCAGTGACAGGGAGGTTCTCCCCAGGGACTCTCACAAACCCCTCGTTCCGGGAGTTCTACGAGCCGGATGTTGTCGTGGTCGTGGATCCGCTGATAGACAGGCAGGTCATCCTGGAGGCGAAGAAGAAGAGGATCCCTGTTGTAGCCTTATGTGACACGTTTAACGACGGGGGTGATGTTGATTTCGTCATCCCCGCGAACAACAACGGGAAGAAGTCCCTCGCCTTGATATTCTGGGTTCTCACGAGGGAGATACTCAAAAAGAGGAAGGGGATAAAGGACAACAAAGAGTTCAAGCACACGATAAAGGACTTCGGGGGCGAATGATAATGAATGTGAGATCGCAGAAAAAGCTCGCGGCGAAGATAATGAAGGTCGGTTTGTCCAGGACAAAGGTCTCGAGCGAGAAGGAACTGGAAGAGGCGATAACCAGAAACGATATCAAGAGGCTGATCGTCAAGGGCGTTGTAAGGAAGATAGAGAAAAAGGGTCCTTGTAAAAAGGAATCGAAATCCCGCAGGAAGCAGAAAAGGAAGGGGAGGAGAGCGAAAGAAGGGAGCAGGAAAGGCAAGGCGTATTCTAAAAAATCAAGCAAGACTCATTGGGTGGAAAAGGTAAGGCCGTTGAGAAAACTGCTGAGGGAACTGAGGGATTCCGGGAAAATCAAAAGGAATGATTACAGGAAACTCTACTCCATGGTGAAGGGAGGGGCGTTCCGAAGTAAAAAGCATCTGCTTTATCATCTCAAGGAGAAGGAACTCATAAAAAGGAAAAAAGGTGTGAAAGGTGAGAAGAAGTAGGAGACGAACCCCTCACAGGAGGAAAGGGGAAGGGAAAACTGATTACAGGGTGAGATTGAGTTTGCTCAAATCGAGAAAGCCCAGACTCGTGGTGAGAAAATCCCTGAACAACGTAATCTGCCAGATAGTGAAGTTCGATCCGAAAGGCGACAGGGTCGTTGTTTCCGCCGACTCCAAGGAACTGAAAAAATTCGGGTGGAAATTCCACTGCGGGAATGTTCCTTCTGCTTATCTCACCGGATTACTCTGCGCCGAGAAGGCGAAGAAACACAAGGTAAGCGAAGCCATCCTTGACATCGGTTTGTACGAATCAACACCCGGAAACCGTTTATATTCGGCCTTGAAGGGGGCGGTTGACGGGGGTTTGGAGGTTCATCATTCCGAAGACGTACTTCCTAAACCGGAAAGGCTCGCAGGTCAGCACATCTCGGAATACGCGGGGAAATTGAAATCCTCGAGCCCGGCCAAATACAGAAAGGTTTTCTCTTCTTATAAGAAAAGCAAGCTGGACCCCAAAGACATGCCGAAAATATTCGAGCAGACCAAGAAGAGCATTTCGTCCGGAAAGCATGTCTCAAGGCCAAAACCACCCGCAAAGAAAACCGAGAAAAAACCTGCTTATAAGAAGAAAAAGGCTTCAAAATAGCCAAACATACATTAAACTAATATATGACCCCAACCTATAAGTTATATGTGGTATACTCGGAGGGGATCTCACCGAGTTGACACCGAATACGACCGGGAGAATGCGAGGTCGAGAGTTCTTGACATTGTTGGAAATTTAACTGTTGCTTTTCCTAACAACGTACCCCATGAAGATCCAGATCGTTTTCTCACAGATTCGAAACTGGCATATGGTATTGCATGGAAATCCGTGGAAAAAATCTATGAAAATAATGAAGTAAGTATTCCGGAAATTAGGGAAAAAATTCCTCAAAGGGATACTGCTATAGCAGCGGGCCTACGTAAAATAGGTGTTTTGATGAGATCGGACGGAA
>CBEVTC010000091.1:0-1925 GCA_965552715.1 uncultured archaeon
GCCAGCTTACGGACCTCATCGTAATCTATAAGGTGGGTTTTCGGGTCAACCCCGTACTGGACGACCCGATACGCCTTACCTGAGAAATTGACCTTGTGGCCGTGCGTTAGATGACCGCCCTGCGCGAGGTTCATGCCCATAAACGTGTCACCGAAATCCATGAGCGCGAAGTAAACAGCGAGGTTCGCAGGCGATCCGGAATACGGCTGGACGTTCGCGTGCTCGCAATTGAACAGTTTTTTCGCCCTCTCAATTGCGAGATTCTCTATCTGGTCTATGAACTCGTTCCCACCGTAATACCTCTTCCCAGGATAGCCTTCAGAGTACTTATTGTTTAAAACCGATCCTAACGCCTGGAGAACTGATTTGCTCGGGAAGTTCTCTGATGGAATGAGTTCGAGACCCTCGTTTATCCTCTTGGTCTCATTCTCCCCCAGCCCGAAGACCTCGGGATCCACATCCTTCAGATCATCTTTCCACATTCAAACCATCTTTAAATCTTGTATTACATGTTTGTATGCGGATTTTAAAAGTATTACGAAAAGTTTTTAATAACTACCTATAAGTTAATAATATGGAATACAACGAAAAAGCACTCAAAAGCCTTGCCAAAAGGATAGGAATGAAGGACCCTTTATGGTATCTCATGGAAGGTAAATACACGGAGGGAGTTTATAGGCATCTCAACATCGAAATGCCGATAAAAAAGGGTGATTATTCGCTCGTCGCGGAAGCGATAGGAAATGTTCTTGATTCTGAGGAATTCAGGAGAAGACCTAAACCAAGAAAAGTAACGTCAAAACCTAAATTCATGTTGGAATATTTCTCTGTTAGGGACATCGAGGATTTCAAAAGGCTTTACGGGATAGGTTATGAAAAGGCAGAAAGCTACAAATCCCTTTTTGAGGAAAGGTTGAATGATTATAAATGGCTTAAACGCACGGCAAAGAGAGCAGTTAAAAGATTTTTCCCCAAGATAAAATTGAAGGAAGAGAGAGAGCTGCAAAACACGATAAACTGGACGGTAAAAATTCTCAGAGACGGGAAAGACAAAGCAATACCCGCCGAATACAGGTCAAAAATATGGCGTTATGTTCACAAAAAATTGAGAGGTACTTGATTCTGAATTATCTTGAAGGCCCCTCGGACAAATCAACCTTTATGTACTTCGCCAGCAAGGGGTGGACCTTCTTCACTTCCTTGTACACGTCCCAGGCAATCCTCCGATAAGAGATGTGCCCCTCCTTGCCCGAGCGGAGCTTTATGAAATGGAAGAGTTCGCGGAGGTTCCACGTGAAGAGCGTTCGCTTACGGAAGGCGAGCGGGACGACGTACTGGGCCTCCTTCGGGAAGTGCTTTCGGATTTTTTCAAACGCTTCTTTAGCGGAATCCATCGCTTCCATGAATTTCTTTTCGTATCCTATTTTCTCGATTTCCTCTGGAATGTCATAGCCATTCGCCGTCGTTAACTCCTGGTTGGTCTGCGTGCATATGCGATGACGTTGTATGTCCCTGAAAGCTCCGTAATCTACGAGGATGTCGAACGTGTAGTAGACGTGTTCTAGCTCGCGCATGGGAATGTCATGCGAACCCATCCTCTTCAGATATTCATCAAAGACCCTTTGTTTTTCCTTCCCGTCCATTTTACTGACGTCCTCCATGATGCTCTCATACGGGTGGTGGGAATACCTGTAAATAATAGAGGAGACGAGCTTGTTCTCTGCGTCCTTGTCGTAACCAACGAGCGTGACGGGATTGTTTTCTGCCTTCTTTCCGGTTCCTAATGCCCCGCAAAACGATTCCATAGATCTGTTCGTTTCGTGAATGTAAGGATTCAGGTCAGCATACTTCACGAGCGTGGGGATGATCTTTAGGACCTCTTTCTTCACGTTTACCCCGATATCTTTCATCTCGGGGAGCGGGTG
>CBEVTC010000092.1:0-1775 GCA_965552715.1 uncultured archaeon
GCTTCCGTTCCCGCTTCTCTTCCTCCGCTTCCTGTCCCTTTCACCCCCCCGAACGGGAGGTGGACTTCCGCCCCTATCGTCGGGGCGTTTATGTAAACCAGACCGGATTCAGCGAGCCTTATCGCCTTCAAAGCCTTGTTCACGTCCTTTGTGTATATCGACCAGGACAGCCCGTAATCCACGGAATTCGCTATTCTCACGGCATCCATGAAATCCTTGGCTTCCATTATGCAAACAACAGGACCGAATATCTCCTCCTGCGCGATTGTCATCCCTGGTTTCACGTCAGCGAAAACCGTGGGGGTGATGAAGAATCCCTTCTTATGTTCTTTCCCTGTCATCCTTTTCCCCCCGATCAAGAGTTTCGCTCCCTCCTTTTTGCCCTTGTCTACGTAACCGAGAATCTTCGTCATCTGACTTGCGTTAATTATCGGCCCGGTCAAAACCCCCTTCTTCAGGCCGTTCCCGACCTTTATCCTTTTCACGCGTTTCAGGAATTTCGCGGTGAACTTCTTCAGAACAGGTCTTTCCACTATAATACGCGAGGTGGCTGTGCATCTCTGCCCTGCGGTCCCGAAAGCCCCCCATACCGCTCCGTCTACCGCGAGGTCGAGATTCGCATCCTTCAGAACGATCTCCGGGTTCTTGCCCCCCATCTCTAATTCGACTGAATTCAGCTTTTTCGCTCCCTCCACGTATATGTGCGTTCCCACATCGGTCGACCCCGTGAACGAGAGGTGGTCGATTCCCTTGTGCCTTGCGATCGCTTCGCCTGCCGAGGAACCCGAGCCCGTCACGAGGTTCAGAACGCCCTTAGGGATTCCTGCCTCCTCCAGAACCCTTACAAGTTCTATCCCAAGGGCCGGCGCATCGCTGGATGGCTTGAAAACGATCGTGTTCCCCGCAACCAAAGCAGCGGGTATCTTCCAGGCAGGTATCCCTATCGGGAAATTCCAGGGTGTGATCATCCCTATCACGCCAATAGGCTCGCGTATGAACATCGCGAACTTGTCAGGGAGTTCGGAAGTCGTGGTCTCCCCCAACAAACGCCTCCCTTCGCCAGCGACGTATTTCGTCACGTCTATCGCTTCCTGTACTTCTCCCCTCGCCTCTTCGAGATTTTTACCGTTCTCCTTCGTCAGCAACCTCGCCAGATTCTCCTTCCTTTCTTCAAGAAGGCGAGCTACCCTGAAAAGCATCTCGCCTTTCATTGGCGGGGGAATGGACTTCCATTTTTTGAAATTGTTCCTCGCCGCCTTAACAGCGAGGTTCACATCCTTCGCATTCCCCGCCTGGCACTTGCATACAATCTCGCCAGTGGCTGGATTTATGTTGTTGAAGGTTTTACGAGAAGAAGATCTCGTCCACTTTCCGTTAATATAGTTAAGATAAGTTTTCACCATGCACACCACCCCAATATTTATAAAATGAGTTAATACAATAAAAAGTTAGCCAAAAGCAATTTGGGCCGGTAGATCAGCGGTAGATCGCCACCTTGGCATGGTGGAGGCCTCGGGTTCAAAGAGCGATTGACGCAGATAGAATCTGCGTCCGTTCGAAACTCCCGACCGGTCCATTCTCTGCTTCTTAGCAGCATGAGCAGCGAGAACTTTTCTTCTTCACTGTTTTTTTCGCTTCCTTTTTCATGAATATTTATTTAGAGACTGGCTTAAATAAATTTTTCAAGAATTAAAGAATCCCATTATTGTCTCTACAAAGGAGTTTATCGCGTCGAGAATCATCTCTAAGATGTTCTTCTCGCGGAATTCAATGGT
>CBEVTC010000093.1:0-1761 GCA_965552715.1 uncultured archaeon
AAAACACCGCACTTTTATCTACAATACATACTTAAAGATGAAATAGCAGAACTTTACACTGAACGGCGCATCGGAACTACAAGGGAGAGTTTGTTGAAACATTTCAGAGAATATGATGAAAAGGGCAAGTTTCCGAAAAAACCTGAAAAATATTTAAAGAAGCTGAGAAAGGGGTTAAGGAAGACTGATAATTTACCTGCCCGTTAAACTCAAATATTTATTTCTGTTAAACAAGAACTCGATATGAAAGCCCTCCTCGACACGAACTTCCTCATGATCCCCGGCGAA
This sequence comes from uncultured archaeon, assembly GCA_965552715.1. Taxonomy (GTDB): domain Archaea; phylum Aenigmatarchaeota; class Aenigmatarchaeia; order QMZP01; family QMZT01; genus JAZGEG01. The sequence goes on from CBEVTC010000093.1 coordinate 289, forward strand.
TTCGGTGTTGACATTTTATCCGAACTTCTGAATCTCGGTTACACGGAAGTCTTCACTCTGGACCTGGTTATCGGGGAGCTGAAGAAACTCTCCGTGGGCAGGGATAAAAAATCCCGTAACGCGAGGATAGGGATGGAATTCATACGGAAGGGCGAGGTAGTCGTTCTGGAATCGGAAAAGGAAAAGGCGGACGACGAGATCTTCCGGCTCGCGAAAACGAAGGAGTACGTCGCCTGCACCCAAGACAAAGAGTTAATAAATAAGATAAAGCGAGCAGGCCTGCGCTTCATATTGCTCCGCCAAGGCAAATACCTTATCGAAGCCGGGAAAGTGATGTAATGCGGTACAGGCTCGTTATTTTCGACCTCGACGGCACGCTAATAGACACGGATTCGATATGGCGGACGCTGCACGAATTCTTCGGTATGGAAAAAGACCCGGAAAGGCTGGAGGCCAAGAGGAAATTCCTGTCAGGTGAAATAAACTATCAGGAATGGGCGGACAGGGACATCGAGACAATGAAGAGGGCCGGAGCGAACAGGGAAAATGTCATCAAAGCGGTTCGCGGCATCAGGCTGATCAGAGGTTCACTTGAAACGATACAAAACCTGAAGAAAAGAGGGTTCAGGACAGGCCTGATATCCGACGGTCTGGACATCACAATCAAAACACTGATCCCGGACTACAAGCGTATGTTCGATCACGTTTACGTGAACCGTTTGCTCTTCGACAAGGAAGGGAACATATCGAAAGTCGAAATCACGAATTTCAACGTCGGGGGCAAGGCAGAAGGCCTTAAAAAAATCTGCAGGGAAGAGGGCATCCTTCCTAAAGACGCAGTATTCGTTGGGGACCACATGAACGATATCGAGATAGCGAAGCTCGCCGGATTCTCGATCGCCTTCAACTCCAAATCCGAGAAGCTTAACGAAGTTTCGGACGTTGTGACAAAAAAGAAGGATTTAAGGGAGGTTCTGAAATATTTAAATTAGATATTGAAAATAATGGATAAAGTGATATGATGTTTGAATACCTTCCATGGATCGCGGGTTTTCTCGCTATCCTGTTTGCAGCGATAACCGCGGTTCTGATAAGGAAAAATCCGGTCGGAACCGACAAGATGAAGGAGATAAGCGGTTTCATCCAAAAAGGAGCGTTAACATATCTCAACAAGCAGTACAAATATCTCACCATATTCGTTATAGTGGTTGCCGCTGTTCTCTACCTTCTAATAAACCCCAGCACAGCGACAGCTTTTGTTATAGGCGCGTTCTTCTCCGCCCTCACAGGCAACATCGGCATGCGCGTCGCGACGTCCGCTAACGCCCGAACATCCAACGCTTCCAAGGAATCCCTCAACTCCGGTCTTAGGATTGCTTTCTCCTCAGGAACGGTCATGGGGATGATCGTCGTGGGTCTCGGCTTGCTCGGGGTTTCCCTGATGTACATGATTTTCCAGGATACTTCGATACT
>CBEVTC010000094.1:0-1759 GCA_965552715.1 uncultured archaeon
GTCTTGGCGTGGGTGAGAAGAAATTCAAGAAAACCAAGATACGTTCGTGAATCTAAAAAATATTAACTACGCGGACAAATTATTAAGTGATAACATGGATATTGAAAAACGGATAGATCTCATTTCGCAGGTCGGGGAGGAGATAGTAACCCAGGGGGAGCTCCGCGAACTGCTCCGCACGAAATCCCGCCCGATCGCCTACGACGGGTTCGAGCCAAGCGGGCACATGCACATAGCCCAGGGCCTTCTCCGTGCGATTAACATAAACAAGATGACGAAGGCGGGATGCCACTTTAAGATGTGGGTCGCTGACTGGTTCGGGTGGCTCAACAACAAGCTCGGCGGGGATCTCGAAAAGATACAGATCACGGGAAAGTATATGATAGAGGTGTGGAAGGCCTGTGGGATGCAAATGAAAAACGTGGAGTTCGTGTGGGCGAAGGATGCGATGTCTGACGATGAATACTGGAAGAAGGTTGTGAGCATAGCGAGGATGAACACGGTTAAGAGAATAATCAGATGCGCGCAGATAATGGGAAGGGAAGAGTCCGAAACCCTTTCGGCGGCGCAGATATTCTATCCGTGCATGCAGGCCGCTGACATCTTCCACCTTAAAGCCGATATCACGCAATTAGGCATGGACCAGAGGAAGGTGAACATGCTCGCTAGGGAGATAGGACCGAAACTCGGATACTGGAAGCCCGTTGTCGTTTCGCATCACATGTTAATGGGTCTTTCCAAGCCCATGAGTCCCGAAAAGGATAAACTAGAAAGGACTATCGATTTCAAGATGTCGAAATCGAAACCAGATTCAGCGATATTCATGACCGACACGCCCGAGGAAGTGAAAAGGAAGATCAACAAAGCCTATTGTCCTGAAAGGCAAATACCTGATAACCCTGTTATAGAATATTGTAAATACATAATTTTCGAAAGTTCCAAGGAATTCAAGATAAAAAGACCTAAAAGGTTCGGCGGTGATGTCTCTTTTTGCAATTACAATGAACTCAAAACTGCATATTCAAATGGCGAAATCCATCCCGCGGATCTCAAGGAGGCTGTTTCTGTCTGCGTGAACAAGCTTCTGGACCCCGTGAGGATGCATTTCGAGAAGAACAAGAAGGCGAAGGGTTTGTTGAGAGAGGTCAACAAGCTGGAAGTGACCCGTTAGGAACAGAAAATGTTTAAAAAATTTTGTTTTTAAGATACAATAATGAACATGAAAAGGATGTTCAAGATATATCTTGGGATTTTCCCAGACGAGGAGTTCAATTGCAACACATGTATATGGGATGGCGGCCGGGGATGCTACAATGAAAAGATGATTAAAATATACGGTGACATGTCGCGTCCTGGTCAGGAGCCTGTAACTATACCGAGGGGAAACGAAACGTCTGAAGGTTGTAAACGTTACAGAACCAAGACTGAAACTGTTTCCTGATTCTGAATCTCTAGTCCAGAACCCAGGGGACGTACACAGCCACTTCTTTCACGCCGAACTTCATCTTCTTTATCGGTTTTTTCCCGAACTTTTCCTTCGGGTAGACCCAGTAGGCGGACACGAGAACCTCGTAGCCTGTTTTCTTGCGTGTTCTGACCCTCACCCTCAACTTCTTTACGTAATCGCAGATGTACCATTCCCTTTCGCTTGGCCTCTTGTAGTCCTTCCTCTTTATGGAAAGGAGGATCTCCACCCAGCCCCTCTTAATCCTTTCCTGACCGACCTTTACCATTGCCTCTATGTCTTCCTTTACGGATA
>CBEVTC010000095.1:0-1728 GCA_965552715.1 uncultured archaeon
TTTTAAAAACCACAAATCGAATAGTTTGGTATGATTAAAGTTTTGCTTATAGGTAATGGAGCGAGAGAACACTCGATTGCTGAAGCCATTCGTAACTCCCCTCAGAATCCAGAGCTTTTTTCCTACATGAAATCAAACAATCCAGGGATCGGATCATTTTCGAAAAAATCCGAGATTGGGGAATACGACGATCTTGAAAGGATTAAGAATTTCGCAAATCAGATAAAGCCGGATTTCTGCGTGGTGGGACCCGAAGCCCCTTTGGAATTCGGGGTGGTTGATTCCCTCACCATGATCGGGATTCCTTCCGTGGGTCCTACAAAGGAGCTGGCGAAGCTCGAGACCTCGAAATCGTTCACCCGCCTGCTCATGGAGAAGTACAAGATCCTAGGTCTTCCGGAGTTCAGGGTATTCACCGGCATGGAAGGCGTGAAGGATTTTCTCAACTCGCTCGATTCATTCGTGGTGAAGCCTGATGGATTAACAGGGGGGAAGGGGGTGATGGTCCACGGAGAACACCTGAAAGACGTGGACGACGCGCTTAAATACGCTGAAGAAGTTTTGAAAACGCATGCTTCGGTCATAGTGGAGGAGAAACTTGAAGGAGAAGAGTTTTCGCTACAGACCTTCACGGACGGGAAATTCGTCCTTGACACGCCGCCCGCCCAAGATCACAAGCGGGCGTATCCTGGCGACCAAGGACCAAACACGGGGGGCATGGGATCGTATTCCTGTTCTGATCACTTCCTGCCGTTCCTGACTAAAAGCGATGTTGAGGAAGCGCATAGAATAACGGAGCTCGTCGCTAAGGCGATCCTGAAGGAAACGGGTTCCCTTTATAGGGGTGTGATGTACGGGGGGTTCATCGTTACGAAGGACGGCGTGAAGCTCATAGAATACAACGCCCGCCTGGGAGATCCGGAAGCCATGAACGTCCTCCCCATCTTGAAGAGCGATTTCATCGACATATGTTACGGCGTGATAAACGGGCTCTCGAAGGTTAAAGCGGAGTTCGAAGGGAAGTCAACCGTGTGCAAGTACGTCGTTCCTAAAGGTTATCCTGAAAACCCCGCAAAGGGGGAGAAAATCGAAATTTCTCCCGGTTCGAAAGCGAGCATGTATTACGCTTCTGTTGATAAAAAACCTGATGGTCTGTACATGAGCGGATCACGAGCGATCGCGTTCGTTGGGATTTCGGAAGATTTCGGGGAAGCGGAGAAGATCGCGGAATCCGCTGTTGGGTTGGTTAGGGGGAACGTCTTCCACAGGGAGGACATAGGGACGAAGGAACTTCTTGAAAAGCGTATAAAGCACATGGAAATGTTGAGGAGTGAAAAATGACAGCGAAGATAATGGACGGGAATAAGTTATCAGAGGAAGTTCGAAAGGGTTTGAAAAAGAGAGCGGAAAACCTCCGGGAGAAGGGCGTTCAGGCGAGGCTCGACATAATACTCGTCGGAAACAACCCTGCTTCTGAAATCTACGTTAATAAGAAGATCAAGTCTTCCGGAGAAATAGGGATAAAAACCGAACTCCACAAATTCCCGGAGGATGTGAAACAAGACGAACTTCTGGGAACGATCGAAAAGCTCAATTCTGACGGCAATGTTCACGGAATTCTTGTTCAACTCCCTCTCCCCGGGCATCTGAATGAGCGTGAAATTATCGACTCAGTGTGCCCGGAAAAGGACGTGGATGGTCTGACAACCTACAACCTCGGGAACCTTT
>CBEVTC010000096.1:0-1506 GCA_965552715.1 uncultured archaeon
TAATAGGTTTATGCGGGTTAAAAAATAAAAATTAAAGGCTTACCGGTAGACAATTTCCTTCTTTACCTCGTTAGCCTTGCCCTTCCCAAGAAGGTTTTTGATTATCTCCAGGGCGAAATCCAAAGCGGTCCCCGGACCTTCCGAGGTTATAACGTGGTCGTCAACCACGACCTTCCCTGACCTCGGTCTGGGTATATCCTTCTCCATTCCCGGATAAATCGTCGCCCTCCTGTTATCCAGTATCCCCATCTTCCCCAGTATGCTCGGGGCAGCGCATATCGCCGCGATCAGCTTTTCCTGGTCATTAAAATCGTTTATAATATCGAAAACCTTTTTAGACCTTTCCAGGTTTACGTACCCGGGATTGCCCCCAGGCAAAACAATACAGTCGAAATCCTTGTGGTTGACATCCTCTATTTTCGTGTCAGCCACGATCTTTATTCCAGATCTCCCCTTCACGATAGTCCCCGGGATGCCTGCGAGCACGACCTCCAGATCAGCTCTCCTCAGAACATCCGCCGTTGCCAGCGCCTCTATCTCCTCGAAACCCTCAGCCAGAGGAATGAGAACCCTTTTCATATACCCACCTGAATTTTAACTGATTCAAGGATTTATAAAGAATTACGAATTCTTTCGGTCCCGGACAAGCATTTAAAATTATCCATTAATTAAGAATATGAAAGATTACGGAAGCGAAATAACAAAGGCCGTGAAAGATATACAGCTTAGTCTGAAATACATAAGAAGTTGTTACAAGAATCAAGACCGATCTCCCGGAGAAAACCGGTGCGCTGCAGGAACGGCCTGGGATCGCATAATAGAACTTAATAATGAAGGAACTCTAACCACCGGGCAGATAAAAAAACTGGTACATGAAGGCCTTTGAATTTCTGTTCATGTTTTTAAAACCTCGCCCGAATTCTAGAATATGAAACCCCTAAGACTCTCTCCTTCCACCATTTCCCTTTTTTTGAAATGCCCGCGCTGTTTCTGGCTCCACGTGAATGAGAAGATAAAGAGGCCATCATCCCCCTTCCCCTCGCTTCCTTCAGGGATGGACATTATCCTCAAGAAGCATTTCGACAGGCACAGAACCGATGATTCAGTTCCGGAAGAACTCGAGGGGAAATTCGAAGGCCACCTGTTCAAAGACACCGAAAAACTAGACAAGTGGAGGAACAACTTCCAGGGCCTCCGGTTCAGGGACGAAAAGACAGGCGTAACTTTAATGGGGGCCCTCGACGACCTGTTCGTAACGAGCGACGGGCTTTACGCTCCCCTGGACTTCAAAACCCGCGGCTTCCCAAGGAAAGAGAACACGCACGAATACTACCAGCACCAGATGGATTTGTATTCTTTCCTCCTCGAGAAGAATTCCCTCCCTCCAGCTGACTTCGCAATCCTCATATTCTACCATCCTATAAGGGTCGACGAACAACACAACGTGATATTCGATCCCGACTCCCTGAAGGTCCCGGTTGACAGGGAACGCGGCGAACGTATGTT